>JAHJOS010000458.1 GCA_018820005.1 Alphaproteobacteria bacterium
ATTGATCACCGCGTCGGCTTTGACCGGCTCGCCGGTCTGAGCGCAGCACTCGACCAGTATAACCCCATTGCGCGTATTCACGCCGCCGATAGTGACAGCGCAGCTGACGCCGAGCGCCGCATTAAGGCCGCCTATGGTCTGGATGGTGTGGTGCCCAGGCACCCGCTGATCGCCGACAGCGTGCCCCATACGACAGCACAGGAGGTTTGACCCATGCCACGCGCTATTCTGTGCATTCTTGACAGCGTCGGTATCGGCGGTGCGCCAGACGCCGAAAAATATGGCGATGTCGGGTCCAACACCTTTGGCCACATCGCGCAATGGGCCCATGCCGGCAAGGCCGATCGCGAGGGGCTCCGCTCTGGCCCGCTGCAGGTGCCCAATCTCGACGCGCTGGGCATTGGTGCGGCAATCGAACTCTCAACTGGCACGCTGCCCCCCGGCCTGTCGGCGAGCGCCAAAGGTGGCCGTTTCGGCGTCGGTCGCGAAGTCAGCAATGGCAAGGATACGCCTTCGGGTCATTGGGAGATTGCCGGGGTGCCGGTGCCTTTCGACTGGGGGTATTTTCCCCAGACCGAACCCAGTTTTCCGCCCGACCTGATTGCCGAATTCATCAAGCGCGCCAAGTTGCCCGGCATTCTGGGCGACAAGCATGCCTCGGGCACCGACATTATCGCCGCCCTGGGCGAGGAGCACATGCGGACGGGCAAACCCATCTGCTACACCTCCATCGACTCGGTGTTCCAGATTGCGGCGCATGAAAGCCATTTCGGGCTCGATCGGCTCTATGAGATCTGCCAGATCGCCTTTGAACTGACCGCGCCCCTGATGATTGGCCGCGTCATCGCCCGTCCCATTTGTCGGAGAAGGTCCTGCCAGCTTCAAGCGGACAGGCAATCGGCGCGACTTCGCCATTGCTCCGCCTGAAGCTACACTGCTTGATCGCAACCAAGCGGCGGGCAATCAGGTCTTTGCCATTGGCAAGATCTCAGACATTTATGCGGGGCACGGCGTTACCCACAAGATCAAGGGCACGGGCCTGGCCCAGCTGTTCGACAAGACGCTCGACGCCATGGAGATGGCGGCCGACAACGCCTTCATCATGACCAATTTCGTCGATTTCGACAGCGAATATGGCCATCGCCGCGACGTGCCCGGCTATGCGGCAGCTCTCGAGTTCTTCGATAGTCGCCTGCCCGAGATCATCGCGGCGATGCGCAACGACGATTTGCTGGTGCTGACGGCCGACCATGGCAATGACCCGACCTGGCCGGGTACCGACCACACCCGCGAACAGGTGCCTATACTGATCTTTTCCCCAGCCCTGGAACGCGGAGAGATTGGCATTCGCACCACGTTCGCCGATATTGGCGAAAGCATAGCCCACTGGCTCGGCCTGACGCCGGGTGCGCATGGCAAGAGCTTCCTCTAGAACAGCAAAGCAGGTGATCCCATGAACCCAGTGCGCGGCAATGTAACTGTGATCGATCACCCGCTGATCCAGCACAAGCTGACGATCATGCGGAACAAGGAAACCTCCATTGCCGGTTTCCGTCGCCTGCTGCGCGAGATCGCCCATCTGATGTGTTACGAGGTAACGCGCGATCTCGAGCTTGAAATGATCGACATCGAAACGCCCATGGCCAAGATGAAAAGTCCTTCCATCAAGGGCAAAAAGCTGGTGTTTGCTTCAATTTTGCGCGCTGGCAATGGTCTGCTCGATGGCATGCTTGATCTGGTGCCGGCGGCTCGCGTGGCCCACATTGGCCTCTATCGCGACCATGAGACGCTGCAACCCGTTGAATACTACTTCAAGGCGCCGTCCAATCTTGAGGATCGTCTGATCATCGTGGTGGACCCCATGCTTGCTACGGCCAATTCGGCTACAGCCGCCATCGAAAAGCTCAAGGAACGCGGCGCCAACAATATCCGTTTTCTCTGCTTGCTCGCGGCGCCTGAGGGCATTGAGCGCTTTACCGAAGCCCATCCCGATGTGCCCATCTTCACTGCGTCGATCGACAGCCACCTCAATGACAAGGGCTATATCATCCCTGGTCTGGGCGATGCCGGCGATCGCATGTACGGCACGAAATGATGTTCTCACGCGCTGGTCGCGCTCCGGACGGTGCGCGCGACGCGCGGGGTCCTCGCTGCGCTCGTCCTTTCCAATGAGAGATTGAATTCAATGGCAAAGCTCGTTCATTCGATGATCCGTGTCATCGACGAAGCCCGTTCTGTGGAGTTCTACCGGACTGCGTTTGGTCTGCGGATCGTTGACCGGGTCGATTTTGCCGATTTCACCCTGGTCTACATGGCGGGCGACGCGGTCGGGTTCGAGCTCGAACTGACCATCAACAAGGGGCGCACCGAGCCCTATAGCCTTGGCGATGGCTATGGCCATTTGGCCGTGGTGGTTGACGATGTCGATGCCGAACACGCCCGCCTGACCGACGTAGGCCTGGCACCGCGCAAGCTGGTGGATTTCAGGAACGGTGACGTTCTGGTCGGTCGGTTCTTCTTTGTCGCTGATCCCGACGGGTACCAGATTGAAGTCATCCAGAGGGGTGGCCGTTTCGGCTGACCTTCAAAAAGAAAACCCCGGATCGCTCCGGGGTTTTCTTTTTTGCTACTTTGCCTTGAGCGGCAGCCCCAGGGCGATCAGTTCCTTGCGCAGCATCACCGGATCCTTGAAGTGGATGCCGTGCATGCCGAACTTGCGGGCCGATATGATATTGGGCTCGCTGTCATCGATGAACACGCAGTTTTCGGCGGCAATGCCATAGCGCTCGCTGAACACCCGATAAAGCCGCGGGTCGGGCTTTACCAGCCCCTCAAGGCCAGAGACGATGACGCCATCGAACTTCTCGAGGAACGGCCATTCGCCGAGGCAACTGACCCACTTTTCCCAGGAGAAATTGGTAATCGCAAAGGTCGGAATTTCCTGCTCGATCAATTCGTCGTGGATGTCGATCGTGCCCTGGATGAAGCCGCCCAGCGTTTCCTTCCAGCGCAAATCGAAGGCCTGGATTTCGCGCCAGTACTTGGGGAAGCGGGTGATCAGCTTGGCCACGCCTTCGGAGTAGATCTCGCCGGCGTCAAATTCCAGGTTCCAGTCTAGCGTGCAGATGTTCTGGTGAAACCACAGCGCATCCTCTTCGGTTTCGAAGAGCTTGCGGAACAGATACATCGGGTTCCAGTCGACGAAAACGCCGCCGAGGTCAAAAACAGGGACGAGCGTGTCGGTCATGGGGAGAGCTGCCGGTAGGAGGGATCGTTCGCGGGGGTTGTGCCACGCCCGCTAACCACCGCGCAAGCCTACTGGTTTTTTATCTGGGCACCGAAACGGGGCAGGAAAAAATTCTCGCGATAGAGGTTCACGGCCTTGTCAAAGACAATGCCATAGAGTGGCGTGTAGGAGACGGCGGCCTCGGTCACGATGACATAGTGACCCTTTGAGATGGATACAATTTCGCTCGGCAGGTTATAGACTGAACCAACCGCGCGCTGGCCCGCGCTTTGCCGCGACGACCCAACGTAACGCACGGACCAGTCCACCGTGGCTTTCCCATCATTGGCGACTTTTACCTGCGAAACGTTCTGGATCAGTCCGCTGCTGGAGTAGGGGGTCATGATGCCGCTGGCAATTTTGACGTAGTCGTCGAGGGTGCCCCCGCTGATAGTGCCATCCGATCGCGCAACCAGATCGCCAACCGCACCTGACACTGTCTGCACCTTGCGATCCATCGCGATCAACGTGCTACCCTCCACCATGCCTATGTAGAGCAACAGCATGATAGGCAGGATCAACGCAAACTCGACTGCCGCCACGCCAGAGCGCGCGTCGCGAAACTGGCCAACCAATTGCCTTATGGCGCCGATGGACCGCATCAGTATGGCTCGTTGCGAAAGACGGTTGACGCAGAAAGCAGGCGCTTGTTCTCTGGCAGGGTCGCCAGCGTCATGCCGCCGAAATTCAAAACGATCGGCCATTTGTAATAGACTTGCACCAGCATGGTGCTTGAGCCGCTGCCGGACGAGAAGGCGTCAGACCTCGTCCAGCCGCAGTTGCTCGTACAGTTGGAGTCTATCGGCGGTGATACCGAGGCCGACGCGAAGTCGGCAATTGTCTGCACTTCGACGTGCAGGCCGCTGCAATCAGGGAAGATGCCATAGAGGCGGCTGCACACGGCCGATCGGAATGTCTCGGCATTGCTTATTGTCGCCTTGGACATGCCAGTGCGCACCATCCGGCTCGTATCGGCGACCGCACTTTCCAGGATCTGGCTGGCGAGAAAGACCACCGACGTTTCAAGGATAGCGCCAACAATCATGAAAAAGGGCAGGGCCAGCAGCCCAACTTCTACCGCTGTAGCGCCCTCTTGGTCGTGCACAAAACCACGCCGCCGACGTGGCAGCACGGCTCGACCGATGAGGGATCCAATTCTGGCGGCCATCAATGCACCTTTGCTAGCGATGCCAACCCTAGCGGCGCATGGCTAACTGAGTGTTATGGCTGTGCCCGAGAGCGGCCCCGAATGTCGTTTCGGTTAATGGATCGCTAAGCAGGCATTGGGCTAATTGCCCATCGAGCTGACCATTTGAGCCGATGCCAATGCACGGCCCGAGAAGCTAGGGTCATCGCCCATCATGATGGTATCCTGGCAGACCGGCGCGCACGACAGGGTCGTACGCGATTGCCCCTGATAGACGGTAGTATTGCCCGCCTGCATCTGGTTGACCTCGATCAGCGTGTCGGCGATCGGATTGCCCGCCGCGTCGAGCACGATCAGATTGGTTTGCCCGAAGCTCTTGCCCGTCAGGATCAGGGTCTGTGGATCCTGGATGGTGACATCGGCGATGCCGGGATTGCCCACGATGACCGTCGCGGCTGACGCATTGATGCGCAGAATGCGCGCCATGTTCACGTTTACACCGATCGGTGCGCCTTCCATCGCCAAAACCAGCGGCGCCATCAATGTGGAGCCGAGCAGAAGGCAGGCTGCGGCGATGCTGACGAGTTGGGGACGCATGGGGTTGTTCCGGCTACACTGGATACGCAATGCCACCATTTTCTGCGGGAATGGTGAAGAATTGGCAAACGCCGCCCACTGGGGTCGCGGCGTACTCGGCCCAACTATAGTTTGTCTCAATTTTCAACGAATTAGAAACGATCTGGAAATATATCTGAATTCGAACGGATTTTGTCGATTATCGGATAATTAACCAACAAACTTTAAATATAAAATTCGAGCAATTCCAGAAACGACTCGCTAATCATGTGGTAATGACTGCTGAATTGCGGTCCTGCAGATGTTTCAATTAACTTCGTGTAAATAACTTGGACATAGCGTGAAGCTCATGTTCGACGTGTCACGTGTCGAACGATGGCGTCACCTGGTGACGTAAAATTTGGAGCCTGGGAATGAACCTCTTCACACGTTTCGCGCAGGACGAGTCCGGCGCGACTGCAATTGAATACGGCCTTATCGCCGCTCTGATCTCTGTTGGCATCATCGTCGCCGCATCTGCTCTGGGCACCAGCCTGAGCAACCTGTTCACCGGCATTTCCGGCAAGCTGGACAACTCGGTCAAGGTCATCAAGTAATCGACCGATTGGTTTGATAGGCGGGGGCTGCAATCGCA
>JAHJOS010000057.1 GCA_018820005.1 Alphaproteobacteria bacterium
ACCCGATGAACTGGCCGCCGAGCACAAGCACAAAGCCGCAGCCGAATAACAGCGCCCGCCGTCCGGGGAAAACCCGACGCAAGCCCGAGCAATTCGAGGAGACAGCATGATCCAGCCGCAAATGCCTGAAACCAAGAGCTGGAGCTTCCACCGCGATGTGGAAAAGCTCGGCTGGCTGACGATCATCACGCCCTGTGCGCCGGTCAATACGCTGAGCCGGGCGGCCATAGAGGAGCTCGAGGCGCTGGTGACGCGCTTTGAGGAGCTGGCGCGGTCGGGTGAATTGGTGGGCGTGATCCTGCTCAGCGGCAAGGACAGCGGCTTCATCGCCGGCGCCGATGTCAGCGAATTCGACGCCATGAGTGACTTTTCGGTCCTGCCGGCGGCGCTCGAACGCACCCACGCGCTGTTCTCGCGCATCGAGGCCATGCCGATCCCCGTGGTAGCAGGCATTCACGGCTTCTGCCTGGGCGGCGGGCTGGAACTGGCGCTGGCCTGTCACTATCGCGTGGCCGTCAATGACGACAAGACGCGCATCGGCTTTCCCGAAGTGAATCTGGGCATTTTCCCGGGCTTTGGCGGCACGGGGCGGTCGATCCGCCAGGCCGGGCCGGTCGATGCCATGCAGATCATGCTGACCGGCCGCATGCTCAAGGCCGGCGCCGCGCGCGGTCTTAACCTGGTGGACAAGCTCGTGCGCCACCGCGATATGCTGCGCTGGGAAGCCCGCAAGGCTGTGCTGCAGAAGCGCAAATCGACGACCGCAGGCTGGCTCAAGCGCGTGATGGCCATGGGGCCGCTGCGCGGCTATGTGGCCGGCAAGATGCGGGCGCAGGTGGCCAAGAAGGCGCGCATGCAACATTATCCGGCGCCCTATGCGCTGATCGACCTGTTCGAAAAGCATGGCGACACCTGGCAGGCCATGAGCCACGGCGAAATCGCCGCCTTCGTGCCACTGATGGGCAGCGATACCGCGACCAATCTGCGCCGGGTCTTTTTTGCCTCGGAGGGCCTCAAGAAACAGGGCGCCAAGGGCGTCAAGTTCGCCCGGGTGCATGTGATCGGCGCCGGGGTGATGGGCGGCGATATTGCCGCCTGGTGCGCGCTGCGCGGCATGAGCGTGACGCTGCAGGATCTGGACATGGCGCGCATCCAGCCTGCACTCGATCGCGGCAAGGCGCTGTTCAAGAAGCGCCTCAAGAAGAAGCGCGAAGTCGAGGCCGCCATGCTGCGGCTTGAAGCTGATCCGACCGGGAAGGGCGTGTCCCGTGCCGATGTGGTCATTGAAGCGGTTGTCGAAAAGCTTGAGGTCAAGCAGGCCATTTTTGGTGGACTGGAAGACAAGCTCAAGCCCGGCGCCATCATGGCGACCAATACGTCGTCGATCGAACTGGAACGTATTGCCGAAGCGCTTAAGGATCCGGCGCGGCTGATCGGGCTGCATTTCTTCAATCCGGTGGCGCAGCTGCCGCTGGTCGAAGTGATCCGCTCGACCTTCAATACCGATGCCGAGATTGGCAAGGGCGCGGCCTTTGCGCTGGCCATCGGCAAATCGCCGGTGGTGGTCAAGTCGGCGCCGGGGTTCCTGGTGAACCGGGTGCTGATGCCCTATATGCTGGGCGCGGTGGAGCGGGTCGAGCGCGGCGAGAGTAAGGAATTGCTCGATGCCGCTGCGGTCGCCTTCGGCATGCCGATGGGCCCCATCGAATTGATGGATACCGTGGGGCTGGACGTCGGCAAGTCGGTGGCCACCGAGCTGGGTCACTCGGTGCCTGAGGGCAGCGTCTTCGATACGCTGGCCAAGGCGGGCAAGCTGGGCCGCAAGACCGGGCAGGGCTTTTACACCTGGGTCGATGGCAAGGCGCAAAAGGGCGAAACACCAGCCCATGCCGATCTGGCAGCGCTGGGCCGCGAACTGGTCAAGCCGCTGGTCGACATGACCGAAGTGGTGCTGGCCGAAGGCGTGGTCGCCAATGACCGGCTGGCCGACATCGGTGTGATCATGGGAACCGGCTTTGCGCCGTTCCTGGGCGGCCCGCTCAAGGCCCGCCAAGACGGAAAGGCGTGAACATGACTGAACTTCGCAAAATTGCCATCGTCGGCTCGGCCCGCATTCCGTTTGCGCGGGGCAATACCGCCTATGCCGACGAAACCAATCTCTCCCTGCTGGGCACGGTGCTGGCCGGGTTGGCAGATAAATATGGGCTCAAGGGCAAAAAGATCGACGAGGTCGTCGCCGGCGCCGTGATCGGGCACAGCCGCGATTTCAACATTGCACGCGAGGCCAGCCTCGACGCCGGATATTCCCCGCGCACGCCGGGTACCACGCTGCAGATTGCTTGCGGCACGAGCCTGCAGGCCGCCCTGATGCTGGGCGCCAAGATCGCCAGCGGCCAGATCGACAGCGGCATTGCCGCGGGCACCGATACGGTCAGCGACAGCCCGATCGTGTTCGGCAACAAGTTCCAGCATCGATTGATCGCGCTCAACAAGGCGCGCTCGACGGGCGAGAAGTTCAAGGCGTTCAAGGGCTTTTCCTTTGGCGAGCTGACGCCCGTAGCGCCCTCGGTCAACGAGCCGCGCACCGGCCTCTCGATGGGCCAGCATTGCGAGTTGATGGCGCGCGAATGGGGCATTACGCGTGAGGCGCAGGATGCGCTGGCGGTGGCCAGCCATCGCAACGCGGCAAAGGCCTATGATGAAGGCTTCCACGATGACCTGCTGGTGCAATGCGCCGGGCTGGTGCGCGACAACAATGTCCGCGCCGACGCCAATGTCGAAAAGATGGCGACGCTCAAGCCGGCCTTCGACAAGTCCAGCGGGCAGGGCACGCTGACCGCCGGCAATTCGACGCCGCTGACCGATGGCGCCTCCTCGGTGCTGCTGGCCAGTGAAGACTGGGCGCGGGCGCGCGGCCTGCCGGTGC
>JAHJOS010000459.1 GCA_018820005.1 Alphaproteobacteria bacterium
AGAATGGCGTTCACGTCCGCGTCGAGCGCCTGACCTTCCGACCATCCGAGCCAGCCAAGGGCGATCTCGGCCAGATGGTCATAGAAGTCGGTCAGGCTTACCGGCTCTGAGGGTTTTCGTTGTCCCCGCCGTCTGCATCATCGCTGACTGGGCGCCCGCCATTGGCGAGGATCGAGAGATAGTTGATGACGGGGGCGACAAGATCCGCCATGCCGGTCGAATAGACCTTCTCGGGAATGTCGCGGGCTTCCTTGCCCTCGACACCCAGGCCAAGCGTAATCACCGCAGCAATGGTGTCGAAATCGAACTTCCCGACTGCATCCACGGCGGCCATGATACCGCCCTTCTGCCGTGAAATGGTCTGCGCAGCTTTGAGATTGGGACGCAGAACAACATCTTCGCCATCGAGCACGATAGCGACGTTGCCTGCACCGATTTTAGCTTTGGTCATGGGTGGGTGTTCCAGTTGAGGATAGGGTTATGCCGATCACGCTGGATCGATGAATTCGCCATAGCTGTTGCTGATACTGAACTGGCGCTTGGCGACGTTATTCGGGCCGGTGCCGTTGACGCGGCCAAAGCCCATCAGCGGGCCACGAATGTAAGACACGTCGCCGTTCCGCCACTCGAACTTGACGTTGTACTCGGCCTGATTGGTCGGCACACAGGCGGCGCGAACAGCCGCCTGGCCAGCGTCGGACGGCTGATCGGCACAGGTGATCTGCGCCATGCCGCCATCGGTGGAGCCCTTCAGGTGGCGCGTGCGAGAGTCGCCGAGGCCAGTGAAAGGCACGTCGGTTGCCGTATCGCCGAAATCCGAAATGGTCTCCGTCTCGCCGATGACCGTGTAGGTGTCCGCAGCGAAGTCCACGAGGATATTGGTTGGGGTGTCGGTGAAGTCGACAGCCGCAGAAGTGCCGATGGACACGATGGTGCCCGCCAGGGTGTAAAGGGCCATGTCGGCCTCCTATAATGCGAATGCCTTGCCGAAGGGCGAAACGGCGGGCGTGCTACGCGAAGCACTCCCAAGGGATCATGATGGGCACGACGACGCCCGGCGGATTTGTCTCCACCATCATGTCATTGACCTCCGGCGCGGCGGTAATCCGAACCGTCAGACCGAGTGCATGGCTCAGTACCAGATCGGCCGGGAAGTGCGCAGCGACAGCGCCGGCCACATCGACAATGCGCGGGCCTTGGCTCAGCGCATCGCGGATATTGATCTGCAGGAAGCCCATCCGCTGATGCGGTCCACTGCTATCGATCAGAAACCGCGTTGTCGTATTCGGGACGAACTTGACTTCGAGATAGCGATTGCTCGACGGCTTGGTGAAATTCACATTCGGCCAGGCAACGATATGCACCGGGCTCAGCACCAGCGAGGCGGCGCGGGCCAGCATTGCCTCCTGAATTGCCCCTTCAACAGTGGCGGCCATATGCTATACCTCGCAGCCGATGGCTGATGAAAAACTGAGCGATATCGGGGTCCATACCCTCTTGCATGACCTGCAGGAGCGCATCGGCAAGGCCGTGGGCGAAACCGTTCATGGTGACACAGCCATCGAGACGGTGCGGCGCGTGCTGATGTTCACGCAGATCGCCCACCTCACGGCCTCAGAGAAGGCCGCTGGCAGGCTTGAGCAGGGTTCCGGGGCTACAGACCCAACCGAGACTTAACCCGGACTGAGACGCGATCCACAATTGCCGACCACCGCTGAGCCACCATGGAAACCCACGGGCGGCCTGGCCGACCGTTGGCACCAGCATGGACATATGCGCCGTAACTGGCCGTGTAGCCGAGATAGATTATGTCGCCGACTTCGGCCCCAGCGATGACCAGCGATATCTCGCCGGCATCGAGGTTGAAGGTCCCTGCCTCCGGGTTCTCCAACGACATGACCGGCATGGCCATGGTCGAAGCTCGCAGGCTCGACCGAAGGAACCCGGTGTCCACGGGCACCAGCGAGGTGAGCTGGCTGACCAACTCCTGCGCAGATTCCTGAAAGATCAGCAGCTCAGCGCCTTGGACCTTGCGCGCCCATTCGGCAATGTCAGTTTCGAAGGAGGTCGACAAATCAGCGCCTCGGAAGATCACGATACGTTCTTGGTGACTTCGATCCGTGCAGCGTCAATAATGTCGCTGCCAAGGGGAGGAACCCATGAGAGTTTTTACTTCACTATTGATTACGCTTGCACTCACGGCTTCATCTCAGGCGGCGTGTTTCGGCACTGGTAATTTCCGCACCTGCTACGACAATAGCGGGAACACCTACAACGTGCAGAAATTCGGCAATCAGACCATCACCAACGGCACCAATGCCGCCACTGGGTCGACTTGGTCGCAGACGGACACGACTTTTGGCAACACCACCATCACGAATGGCCAGGCCGCCAATGGCAACTCGTGGAACATGACCCAGCAAAACTTTGACAACGGCCTCAAGACCTATAGCGGCACCGACTCCAGCGGAAACAGCTTTTCCGGCACCTGCACGAGCATGTTCGGCTGCAATTAAGCGGCGCGCCGAGCAAGGAATTGCCCGGTATAGTCGACCTTGTATTCCACTGTGCACCGGCAGCCGCTTGTCTCGCCGATCGGCGCCGACGTGTCTCCCGGGAACATCAGTTGCGCACCCGAGGGACTTTGAAAGCCCTCGAAATACCCGACCGCTGTCGCGTTCAACGCCCGGTGAGTGTGACGCACCCGACCGTCGCCGGCAGACCGCCAGGTCTTGGTCACGAACGTTGCATCCACCTTGCCCGAATGGATGGCCTGCTTCATGGCGTCGTCTCGGCTCTTTCCGAGCGCGGCCATGGTCTCTGTGCGGGCAAGCATCTCGCCGCGCAGATCGAGGAGCCGATCTTCATACCGACCGATCATCTTTTGAATGGTTGCGGTATCGATCCGTTTACCGGATCGAATAGCCTCTGTGACCAAGCGGTCAAAGCGCCTGTCTCGCCGTTCGCGGGTCAAATAAGCCCGTAGCTGATCAGGCTCGCCGCCCCCAAGCTCCAGCCGAGCGCGAGTTGCGGCGCGCTCCTGTTGAGAGGTGAGCCCGATCACCCCACCCTCTCTGTGCCCGGTTACCCGGGATACTCGCCCTACAACGTCCAGAGCAGTGCGGCGAGGATTGTCACCTCGCACTAGCCCCTCGGCCAGCGCAGTGCGGATGGCGGCTCGCTGGTCCTCGACTATGCGCGTCACCAGCATTGCGCTGTGCTCGCGCAGCCAAGCCTCGGCCTCAGGGTCGCGCACCCCGAACCGAAACGCGATTCGTTGGCCCTGCGGATCTCGAAGCTTCAGTTCGCCGGCCAGGCCCATGCCGCCGGCATTATAGGCTTCGGCGAAGGCGAGTTCGAGCGGCCCGAATGCCTCCCGCTCGATGCTCAGCAGGTCAATGGCGCCGACCACGTCGCCCCGCTCCAAGCGTTCGACGAGGCGCTTCAGCACGACCTGAGAGCGGATGTCAGCAATCGCGTCGATGAAGGCGGCCTTTAGTACCGGCTCATATTTGTCGAGCAGCTGGTCGACGGCGGCGCGGTTTGATACCATCAGGATGCGAGCTCCAGTTCGTACAGCACTGCAATGCCAGCAGGCGCCAAGGGCATAACCTTGACGATCTCCTTCCATGCGCTGTTCTCGTCGGCGTCGGCTGCCTCGGTGCCCTCGGCAATAGTATCGTCATCGGTCGGCGCAATGCCGGCTGCGCCCAATATGGTGATGGTGCGCTTCGTCATGCCGATCAGCGTGCCGTTGATGTCCCGCAGTTCCTTGTCGAACACAATGACGCGGACGGTCGTATAGGTAATGGTCGGGTCTGATGGCAGCCAGGGCTGTGCTGGGTCTGGCGTTCCAGGCACAACCCGCCGGATGGTGGCCGGATAGCCGTCGGGCTGTGATACATCGCCGATGGAGCGGAGCGCGCCTTCGACCTCGGCGGCAATAGCGGCCCAATCCTCGCTCACAGGCACGAGCTCCGGCCGATGGACTGCAGCATGAATCCGCTGGCATCGACGTCGCTGATGTAGGGCCAGAACAGGGCATCGATGAGCGACGATGACGGAAAGGCAGAATATACGCCACTGGTCTTGCCAGTGACGGTCCACTTGATGCCCTTCACCTCGGTCAAAACCTTCTGCTCGGACTCGGTATAGG
>JAHJOS010000460.1 GCA_018820005.1 Alphaproteobacteria bacterium
TCCGGGAAGAACAGCGCATCGATCGAGCCACCCAGTACATAGACGAAGAAGCCCAGGCCGAACACGCCGTAAACGATCGAGGGCACGCCGGCGAGGTTGTTCACCGCAATGCGGATGATGCGGGTCAGCACGCCCTGCTTGGCGTATTCGCGCAGGTAGACCGCGGCGATCACGCCGAATGGCGTCACGATCACCGCCATGATCAGGGTCATCAGCACGGTACCGAAGATCGCGGGGAAGATGCCGCCCTCAGTGTTGGCCTCACGCGGCTCGTCGCTGACGAACTCCCAGAGCTTGGCAAAGTAGAAACCCATCTTTTCAGGCAACGACATCGCGTTCGGACGGTACGCTCGGACAACCTTGCCCAGGCTGATTTCCTTTTCCTGGCCGTCCATGGTGCGCATGGTGACGCTGTCGCGGTTGAACTCCCCGTACAGCGCGACCAGCTGGCTTTCCAGCTGTTTGTATTCGGCGTCCCACTCAGCACGCTCGGCATCCAGAGCGGCTTGTGCAGCCGCATCGAGCTGCCCATCCAGCTCAAGTTTGCGGGTCTTCAGACGCAGACGCTCCAGACCGTGGTTGATCCGGCCGATGTCCACCGCCTCCAGCCGAGCGATCCGGGCATGCAGCTCGTCGATGCGGTCGATGCGCTGTTGAAGCTCACCCCAGGCGGCCGCGCCCTCTGCAACCAGATTGCCCTCTTCCTTCACAGCGAGCAGCTCGCCATAGAAGTTTCCCCATTCGCGGCGCTCCAGTGCGACCAGATCGGCGGGCTTGCGCTGATTGCTCAACCACTCCCCGACGACCCAGGAGAAGTCCGCACCGTAAACTTCGCGGTTGCCGACCTTGAGCAGCTCGCGAGTCATGAACTCGCCGCCCTCGACGTCGACCGGAAGCCCGCTGGCTGCCAGACGCGCGCGTGGCACTTCTTCTACCTGCACCACCTCACCAGCCATCACGCGCGGCTCTGCACCGGGAATCTGGTAATCAGCCACAACAACGTCGGACGGCCAGAAATGCTCCAGACCACGCACCGCTATCACCGCCAGCAACCCGAGCGTCATGATCACGGCGATGGAAACGGCGCCAGCGTTCATCCAGATCCAGGGGGTGCCGCTCTTGATCCAGGTGTTCAGCGAATCCTTTTTCACGGATCGATACCTTTGTCGAAATCTCTCGTAGCCAAATTCGGCTGCGTCTACGCCCGAAGGCGTGGCTCTTTTCTTTGCTACAGGCTGGCGTACTTGCGGCGCAGGCGCTGACGGATAACTTCAGCCAGGGTGTTCATCACAAAGGTGAACATCAGCAGCACCATCGCGGCGAGGAACAGCACGCGGTAATGCGTTCCACCTACTTCCGACTCCGGCATCTCCACTGCCACGTTGGCCGCCAGGGTGCGCATGCCTTCGAAGATGTTGGCCTCCATGATCGGCGTGTTGCCGGTGGCCATCAGCACGATCATGGTTTCGCCCACGGCCCGGCCCATGCCGATCATCAGCGCGGAGAAGATGCCAGGGCTGGCGGTCAGCAGCACCACGCGGGTGAGCGTCTGCCAGGGCGTGGCACCGAGCGCCAGGGAGCCCAGGGTGAGGCTCTTGGGCACGCTGAACACGGCGTCTTCGGCGATCGAATAGATGGTCGGGATCACCGCAAAGCCCATTGCCAGTCCGATCACCAGAGCGTTGCGCTGATCGAACGGAATACCCAGATCGTTGGACAGCCAGTGACGCATGTCGCCATCGAACAGCCAGTTCTCCAGGTGACCGCTGGCGGCAATCGAGCCCCATCCAACCAGCAGGATCACAGGAATCAGCAGCACGGCTTCCCAGCCATCCGGAACGCTAAGCCGCAAACGCTCAGGCAGTCGACTCCAGGCCCAGCTGGCGAGTAGAACGCCGATCGGCGTCAACAGCAGCAGGCTGAAGGTGCCCGGCAAGTGGTTCTCCAGGAAGGGAGCCAGGAACAGGCCGGCGAAGAACCCGAGAATCACCGTCGGCAGCGCTTCCATCAGTTCGATGACCGGCTTGACCTTGCGACGCAACGTAGGCGCCATGAAGTAGGCGGTGTAGAAAGCCGCGCAGATCGCCAGCGGTGCGGCCAGGAGCATCGCGTAGAAGGCAGCCTTGAGCGTGCCGAAGGCGAGCGGCGAGAGACTCAGCTTGGGTTCAAAATCACCGTTTGCCGAAGTGGACTGCCAGACGTAATCCGGTTCCGGATAGCTCTCGTACCAGACTTTGCCCCACAGCGCGCTCCAGGAGATCTCCGGGTGCGGGTTGTCGATGACGAAGCGCTGCAGCTGGTCACCCGACTCCACCAGCAAGCGGGTGGCACGCGGTGACATCGCGGCAACAGCGGCGCCGTCAGCCACCTGCTCAGTCAACAGGGTGCGATGAGCCGTGCTATGGAAGATGCCCAAAGTGCCATCGCTGTCGAGGGCGAGGAAACCTTTACGTCGCTCCTCCGGAAGGATCTGCCTGACCGGCTGATCGGCCAGCTTGAAGTTGCGTACGTTCTTCAGCTCCGCCTGGCCATCGTCCCCGCGCACCATGAACCACTGGCCGATGCCACCGGAAGAGTCACCGACCATCAGCGATATGCCACCGAGCAGCGAGGCTACCGTGGTGATTTCACCCGTGCCACCGAGCAGCTTGTAGCGGCCATTGAGTTGCTTGCGGCGCAGGTCGAAGACATCGACACTGGCCCGCCCGCTTACGGCGAACATCCACATGTGACGCGGGTCGATGCGCAACGCCTTGATCGGCTCCGATAGCTGGGGGAGCTCCATGCGCTCCTCTTCCAGCGTGACTTCGCCAGTCATCAGATTTTCGCTTGAGGCGATCTTCAACGCGTGCAGCGCCGCGTCGGTTGCCCCGGCGACCATAAGCGTGTCGCCGTTCAAGCTGATGGCGGCGTGCTCGATTGGCCGACCTAGCGGGTCCAGGTTCAGCGGCTCTTCGCCAAAGGGGTAGTCCAACTGAGGCGTGATGGTTTTCTTACCGTCCGGATAGCTGACCTTGTAGTTGTGTTCGATAACCAGGACCTGGCCGTTGCTCAGGCCCACCACCATGCGGCGGTTACCTGGCGTGTCCTGGCCGACCGAAACAATCTGGCTGTCCGCTGGCAATGGCAGCTCGACGCTGCGTATAGCCTCGCCGGTTTTCACGCTGAAGAAGCGCACAGTGGCATCGCTGCCCAGGCGCATCGCAACCTGATTCTGCTCTTCCATGGCGAGCAGCAGCGGCTCGCCAGCATCGGCCAGCCAGGCAGGCTGTTGCGCGTCGCGCGCGTCCAGCTCGGCGCCCTGAAACATGGGCGTCACGACCTGAGCAAGATAAAAGAAGATCAGGCAGATCGCGCCGAGCACGGCGAGACCACCAATGGAGACATACCAGCGCGCCAAGTTATCTTTCAGCGCACGGATGCGACGTTTGCGCTGCAGAGCCGGGGTGTTGAAGTCCAGCCGTTGCACATCGGAATTCGCGCTCATGGTCTCTATATCGTTCATGCGAAGGTCCTGGCCGCTCGGGCCGCTTAACTGCGCTGCTTGGCGCGAGTCGTTTCCAGGCTTGATGGCCGGTCGGTCGCTAATTTAATGCAGCCGTGTGACAGAAAAATTACAGCCGGGTGACACGACGACGCCCGCCAGCGCATTAGCGTGGCGGGCGTCGGCTCAGCTCGTAGCTTGCGCCACGAGCCAGGCCTGGTCTCAGTTGAGGCCCAGATCCTTCAGCGTCTTCTCGACGACTTTCTTCGGCAGCGGGATGTAGCCATCCTTGACCACAACTTCCTGGCCCTGCTTGGAAAGCACCAGCTTGAGGAACTCGGCATCGATCGGGCTCAGCGGCTTGTTCGGCGCCTTGTTGACGTAGACGTAGAA
>JAHJOS010000461.1 GCA_018820005.1 Alphaproteobacteria bacterium
TCCTCGACCAATCGCGACCGCTTTCAAGGCTATGCCGAGGGTTTGGCGGCCAACGGCATTACCAATATCGTTGTGGAAACCGGCAATTACTCGCGTCCCGATGCGGAGGCTGCTGCGCGCAAGATGCTGTCGCGTCTCGATCGCCCCGAGGCCATTTTTGTCGCCAATGACCACATGGCCGTTGCCGTCATGGATGTGGCGCGCCACGAGTTCGGTATCCAGATTCCCCAAGACCTGTCCATTGTCGGTTACGATGATGTCGGCCCGGCGCGCTGGACCTCCTATGGCATCACCACCATGAGCCAGCCGCTCAAGCGAATGGTGGAATCCACAGTCGATATCCTGATGGATCAGATCGCCAGCGGCGAGATCGAGGCCGAGCACCGCATCCTCAATGGCGATCTTATCGTACGCACGTCGGCCCGACTGCCCAAGGCCGGCGTTGTCGAGATTGACGGCCGCTCGATCTATCGGCCCAAGGAGGCGTGACCGTGGTTCAGCGCGTTTTCCCAACCGTGCCGGAGGATCTGCTCAAGGCGTCGGCGCGCCCAGCGCGCGCTATGCATACGAATGCAATTTTCTATCCCATTTAACCCGCTTTTGTGACTGAAAGGAAATTCAGATGACCAAGTGGAGCCAGTCCGAAATGGACAAGCGCCTCGTCCGCTATGCAGACCTCAAGGGCTTGCGCAACGCGTTCATCGACGCGCGCACGCCTGGGTCGGACCGTAAGGAGAATTTCACCATCATTGGCCCCGGCGTGTCGGAGAACCCGGCACAGGTGGTGCACATCCCCGAGGCGCATGGTTTCAATTTCGGTGCCGCGCGGCAGCCTTTCGGCTGCACCAATTCCCAGCACAGCCATCTGACCGCGGAGACCTTCCTGGTCCATACCGGCAAGTGGCGTTTCGTCTTCGGTGCCAACAAGGACGAAGGGTATCTCGACGTCGAACCGGGTGACGTGGCAACGGTACCAACGCATATGTTCCGTGGCTTCGAAAAGCGCGACGAGGGTACCGGCTTCCTCGCCGTGGTGCTTGGTCACGACGATCCGGGCAAGGTGGTCTGGGCGCCATCGGTGTTCAAGATGGCCGAGGATTTCGGCCTCAAGCTGCTCAAGGGCGGCAAGCTGGTCGATACCACCATCGGCGAAACCGTGCCCGCAGGCGCTGAACTGGAACAGCCGCCGAGCGCCGAAAAACTCAAGGAATTGGCAACCCCGCCAATGGCGGAACTTGCCCAATACTATCTGCCGCACGCCAAGATGGCCGGCAATCCCGGCTCACCGCTGGCCGGGGAGGGGGTAGAGGAAGCCGCGTTGATCGGCGACGTCGCTGCCGGTGACGGCTTTGCCGCCGGGCCGATCGTGGGCCATTGGCAGCATGGTTTTGCCCTGCGCCGCCTCAAGCTCGAGACTGGTGCCGTTGTGCCGCTGCACAGCCGTGTCGAGCAGGAAGTGATCTTCGTCCAATCAGGCACGCTTGAAGTCAACTGGGCCGATGGCAGCATCATCATGGGTGCCGGCGACACGCTGACGGTGCCGATTGGCCTGGCACACGGCTTCCGCAACCCTGCTTCGGCTGATGCCATTGCCTTTGTTATCCGTGGCGCTGCGGCCCCTGCTGCACCGGTTTGGGCCACCGCTCAGGCGGCCGAATAGGCCTGCGTATTGAACATCGCCCTTCCCGGGATCGCGCTGGGGAGGGCATCTGCTTTTGAGGAGAAGCCCATGCCGACCATCGATCCAGAAATTCTGACTGCCTTGCGCCAGGCCGATACACCCACCGTGTGCAACGCGCTCGAGCATGTCATGGGCGGCCGGACTGCGGAGGGTTTTACCAAGACACCTGTCGTGTGTGCGGACCCCTCATTGTCGCCGGTCGTGGGTTTTGCCCGTACTGCCAAGATACGTGCTTCTTCGCCGGCCCAGCGGCCAGCGGCAGAAGTGCGCGCTTTGCGCATGGCCTATTACGACTATGTGGCGGCGGGTGAGGGCCCCAATGTCGTGGTGATCGAGGACACCGACTTTCCGCACGTTATCGGCGGTTTCTGGGGCGAGATGCAGGTCGCCCAGCACAAGGGGCTCTGCATTGCCGGCACGCTGACCAACGGCGTGCTGCGCGATCTGGGCATGCTCGATGAAGGCTATCAGGTAATTGCCGGCGCTGTTGGGCCCAGCCATGCCTTCGTGCATGTCACCGAGATTGACTGCCCGGTCACCGTCTTTGGCATGGCGGTACGCCCCGGCGACCTGGTCCATGCCGACCGCCATGGCGGCGTTGTCATTCCGGCCGAACACATCGCGCGCATGGCCTGGGCCATCGACGTGGTGATGCGCAAGGAAGTGCCGATCCTTACCGCGGCCCGTGCCCCCGGCTTTACGGTCGAAAAGCTCAGGGCTGCGTGGCTTGAGGCCGACAAGATTACCTGACTGGCCGTCGCTTGAACTTACGCCATCCGCGGTATTATCCCGGTCTTCGCCGGGGTGAGATCGAGTAGTCAGCCATATCTGCAGTGCAAAAAGGGCCGGTGCTTCCACCGGCCCTGTTGTCAGGCGCTCTTTTTGGCCTGCATACGGTCCAGCCGTAACTGGGCAGCACGCCGGTGTCCCTCAAGACCTTCGCTTGCAGACTGACGGGCAGCCGGTGGGGCAACGGCGGCAACACCGCGTTCGTCGAGCCACTGATGGGTGGCGATCTTGACATATGCACCGACCCACAGGCCGCCCGTATAGGCGCCGGCACCCATTGTGGGCAGGGTGTGGTTGGTGCCGCTGCACTTGTCGGAATAGACCACGCTGGCCAGTTCGCCGATGAACAGGCTGCCATAGTTGCGCAGCTTGAGAGCAAAGGCCTTGGCGTCGGCGGTATGGACCTGCAGGTGCTCGGCGGCGATCAGATCGGAATAGGCGATCATGGCAGCTTCGTCGTCGCAGACGGTGATTTCGCCATAGTTGATCCAGGCCTCGCGGGCTGTGGTGGCGGTCGACAGTGTCGCCAGCTGGGCCTCGACCTGCTGCAAGGTCGCTTCCGCAAGAGCGCGGTCGGTGGTGATCAGGCCAACGCGGGTGCGGATGTCGTGCTCGGCCTGCGCCAGCATGTCGGTGGCGATCATCTCAGCGTCGCCGGTCGCGTCAGCAACTATGAAAATCTCTGATGGTCCAGCGAGTTGGTCGATGCCGACGGGGCCAAAGACCTGACGCTTGGCCTCGTTGACGAAGGCATTGCCTGGGCCGACGATCTTGTTGACGGCCGGGACGCTTTGCGTGCCATACGCCATGGCAGCGATGGCCTGCGCCCCGCCGATGCGGAAGATGCGGTCGGCGCCCGATAGATGGCAGCCGGCGATCATGGCTTTGTGAGCGTTGGGTGGCAGACATGCGATCACCTCGTCCACGCCTGCCACTTTGGCCGGCACAATGGTCATGATCGGCGCCGAGAGCAGCGGGTAGCGGCCGCCCGGCACGTAGCAGCCGATGCGCTGAATGGGAATGACGCGGTGACCCATATGGACGCCGGGCAAGGTTTCCACTTCAAGCGGCAGGATGGTGGCGAGCTGCACCTGTGCAAATTTGCGCACGTTGTCGATGGCAAATTCGGTGTCCTTGCGGGTCTGTGGATCGAGTTCGGCCAGCGCCTGTTCGCGCTCCGCCTGGCTGACCTCGAAGACCTCAAGATCGGACTTGTCGAACTTGGCCGAATACTCGCGAACCGCTGCGTCGCCATTCTGGCGAACATTGGCAATGATCTCGCTGACCAGAGTTTCAACCGGCGCATTGTCGCTCAACGATGAGCGTTCGGGGGCTTTGACATAGGTAACGCCGGGGAAGGGCGAAGCGGATTGGCTCATCACATGGCTCTCGATCAGATGCAGCATAAGGGACGGAATGGTGCTCAGCACGTGACGCCGGACAATGACGCAACCACTGATGATTTCATCTTGCATACGTATTCAAAATTTGCCAGAGTTTTTTGGCAAAACCGGTTCTGGCGCCTTGCCGGGGCGGTTTATGCGGCGAGCGATAATGAACAAGCCAATTCCCAGGTTGATCGAGCAGGGGCGTGCAGCTTCGACACAGGTGCCCCTGTTGCTGCTGCCGGGCACGCTGTGCGACCGGCGCCTGTTCGCGCCGCTGCTCGAGCATCTCAAGGTGCCGGCAATAGTGGCCGATATGACCGGCGCAACGACTACCTCCGAACTTGCCGCACGCATCCTGCGCGACGCACCGGACCGCTTTTCGCTGCTGGGCTTTTCGCTTGGTGGCATTGTGGCACTGGAGATGATGGCGCAAGCGCCCGAGCGTATCGTGGCTCTCGCGCTGCTCGACACCACGGGGCGGCCAGATCCGGCGGCCAATGCCGCAACGCGCCGCGCTGTCGTCGCCGCGGCGCGCGCCGGGGGCGTAGACGGCTATATCACCGATTCCTGGAGCCGCCTGGTCTCGCCTGCCAATGCGCGGCGCGCCGATCTGCGTGATACGCTGCTGGCGATGGCGCGAGACGGGGGAGCCGAGCTGCTCGCCAGCCAGTCCGAAGTAGCCATACACCGGCAGGACAGTCGGCCGCGGCTTGGAGCCATCGCCGTGCCAACGCTGATCCTGGCCGGCGAGGACGAACAGGTTTGTCCGCTGCCTGCTCATGACGAACTGGCAATCGGTATTGCCGGTGCGCAGTATTTTACCATTCCACAAGCCGGGCACTTTGCCCCGCTTGAAAATCCGGCAGCAGTGGCGCGTCATGTGCGCCAGTGGCTGGCGCGGAGCGACACACCCAAAGCCATTCTGGCAGACGACCAAGGAGCGATCATGAGCGACAGCGACACCAACCCCAAGTCAAAGGGCGGTTCTGCCGCGATTCGCCAGGAAGACGTGCTGCAGGTGGAGCGGCGGGACTATCCCGACCTCGCGCCGACGGACCGCCCGCGCAGCCAGTCGCTCGATGGCTTTGACGACATCTACACCGACATTGTCGACTACATCATCCGCTGCACCCACAAGATCTGGGACGAGCGCGATATCGGGCTGATTTACACCCACTACACCCATAACTGCGTGCTCTATGGCACAACCGGTACCATCTATAATCGCGAGGATGTGGTGCGGGACACCATCCAGCGCTTGGTCAGCTTTCCCGAGCGCCGCGGCATGGGGACCCAGGTCATCTGGAACGGCAATGACAAGGACGGCTTCTACACCAGCCATCTGGTAACCGGTTCAGGCCGCCACACCCAGTATGGTCACCTCGGTCAGCCGACCGGCAGGCCCT
The DNA here is from genome assembly GCA_018820005.1 of Alphaproteobacteria bacterium. Classification (GTDB taxonomy): domain Bacteria; phylum Pseudomonadota; class Alphaproteobacteria; order Rhizobiales; family Devosiaceae; genus Devosia. The sequence goes on from JAHJOS010000461.1 coordinate 5,265, forward strand.
TCGTCAGCCGCACGATTGCCGACTGCATGGTGCACCGCAACAAGATCTACCGCGAATGGGTGGTGGCTGATCAGATGGCGATCATCAAGCAGCTTGGGCTCGACCCCAACCTCTTCGCCATGCGCACCGCCAAGGCCAAGTTCGACGCCGGTCTGGTGTCGCTCGATATCGGCGAAAACCGCCGTTTCCTGGGCCAGACTCCGCCAGCCGAAGCCGCCGATACCAGCCTCGCGCATAACGATATCGAAGCCCAGACCATCGAGATGCTGCATGATGTGTTCGTCAAGCGCATGTTCGGCCGTATCGCCCGCGACTATGCGCCCAATGCGCAGTATCACGGCCCGCTGATGAAGGAGCTCTATGGTGTCGCCGCCATCATTCACCAGCATCTTGGGCTGATCGGTTCGATCCCCGACGCGTCCTACGAAATCCAGCACTTGGCCTCAAACCCCTGCGAAGAGGGGGGCACCAAGGTCGCCGTGCGCTGGATCATGGAAGGCCATCACCTCGGCTATGGTATTCTGGGTGAACTGGGAGATCCGACCGGCAAGCGGGTCCAGGTGATGGGCATGAGCCATTACCACTGGAAGGATGGCAAGATTTTCGACGAGTGGACAGTCTATGACGAGTTGAGCCTTTTGGTGCAGGTCAAGCTTGGCCAAATGGTCGACGGCTCGTTGCAATAGGCCGCTGCCACACTCACAACGGTATCCCCGGCTAGGCCGGGGATAGCTAGCCAAGAGAGGCAAGCATTCCAATGGCGGCTGCTCTGGCTGATCCGCACTTGATCTGTCACTATGTGCGGGCGCTGACCGCCTTGCGGCGCGCGCATCCTGCACTGATCTAGGGCGGCTACGCCGATCTGGCGCCCGACGATGGAAGGCCCCTTGTCTACACCCGAACCCTGGGTGAGCAGACCATTCTGGTGGCGCTCAATTTCTCCCGCGACAGTATCGATTTTACCGTGCCGGGTGGCAGGGGAGAATGTCTACTGGCCAGCGTGGAATGCCCGGACAGTTCCGCCGGCTGCTGACCCTTCCCGGGTGGTCAGCACATATCATCGGGTTTTGAGCAGCGAGCGCGGCCGTGATCGCCATCAACGGGGCCTGAATGCCGGAACTGTGCGCCTTTGAGACGCATCGTCCGCCATAAGGGCCTGACCAGCGGGGCCCGACACAGGTGAGGGCGAAAGCCAGATGTATCGCCGACTGTCCGGGTATATCTATTGGGCTGCCCCCTTTATTGCTCGCCGTACCTGCGCTAGCGTCGGTGAAACCACAGTTTCGGGAGCGCGTGCGTGAAACAGGCTTTGACGAAGACCTTCCTCGGTCGTATTCGCGCCGCACTGCCCGAGCTGCATCCTGCCGAGCGGCGGCTGGGGGAGTTCCTGTGCGACTTTCCCGGGGAGCTGGCGAGCTACGATGCCCAGGAACTGGCGCGGCTGGCCAATGTCTCCAAGGCAACCGTGTCGCGCTTCGTGCGGCGACTGGATTATGCCAGCTACGACGAGGCCCGGCGTCATGCCCGCGATGACCAGCGCTCGGGATCACGGCTTTTTCTCAGCCATCCAGGTGATGCCAATCCTGAGGCATCGCTGCTGGCGGCCATCGAACAGAGCAAGGCCAACCTCGACCAGACGTTCACGACGATCCCCCAGGCCGAGATCGACGCAGTGGCTAAGGCATTGCTCGGTGCCCGCAAGGTGTGGATCGTCGGTTTCCGGGCCAGCCATCCGCTGGCCGACTATCTTCGATGGCAGCTGACGCAGGTTATCGAGAATGTGGTGGCCATCCCCGGTGGCGGTGAAACGCTGGGCGAACATCTGGCGAGCGTCTCTGCCGACGATTGCGTGATTGTCTTCGGTTTGCGCAGGCGGGTGGCTGGCATGGAGGCCTTGCTGGACTACCTGGCCGCAAGCCGGGCGCCGCTGGCCTATGTCACGGACGAGGGACTGGAGCCCGATCGCCGCGCCCGCTGGCATCTTCGCTGTCATACGGCCTCGACCGGCCCGCTGTTCAACCATGTCTCGGTGATGGCGCTGTGCCATGTGCTGATTACCCGGACGATCGACCTGTCGGCCTCGGCGGGGCGGTCGCGGCTGCGCCGCATCGAAGCGGCCAATGACAGCCTGAACGAACTCTGATTGCCGTCTTATTTGGCAGCGCTATGGCGCATTTGCTGAAACTGTAGTCAGAATCATCGCGCCTTGTGAAATCAGAATTTCGTACGATTTTGCATAAATTACTGATCTATATATGAAATTATGATTTCATAGAATGTTGGCATGAAATCTGCATTGCTTATTGCGCCAACCAGGACCGGTTGGCGGCCCCTTGGGGCTTCAGGAATAGACCGCCGCGCCGATCTGCGGATCGCCTCGCGGCACTGACCAGGAAGGCAACTGATATGATCAACCGTTCGATCCTGACAGCCTTGGCCGTCGCCACGCTGTTCGCTCCCGCCGCCTATGCGCAGTCGCTGTCGTTCAAGGTGCTCGGCCAGCCGGCCGGCTCCGGGCTCATCGCCCAGAACAAGGAGAAGCCCTTTTTCGAGGCGCTCGCAGCCAACACCGGCCTGGATGTGTCGGTGCAGTATCTACCAGTCGACGTCGCCGGCGTTCCGGACTCCGACGGGTTGCGTGTCCTCAAATCGGGCCTGTTCGACATCGTCTCCATCCGTGGCCCACAGGTGAGCCGGGACGAACCTTCCATCCTGGGGCTCGACCTGATCGGCCTCAATACCAGCTATGAAAGCGGCAGGGCCCATATCGAAGCCTTCTACGACACGGTCGACCAGCGCCTGCAAACCCAGTTCAACGCCAAGCTGCTCGGCGTTTGGCCGGCTGGCCCCCAGATCATCTTCTGCAAACCCGAAATCTCGGGGTTGGCGGACCTCCAGGGCCTCAAAGTGCGCGTCGGCGACCAGAGCGCTGCCAACTTCATGGCTGGCCTGGGCGCAACTGGTGTTCCCATGCCGTTTGGCGAAGTGCAGCAGTCGCTGGCACGTGGTGTCGTGGACTGTGCGGTGACAGGCCCGGCATCGGCCAACGCGGGTGGCTGGCCGGAAGCCACCACCACCGTCTTGCCTCTCGCCCTGCAGATGGCCGTAAACGGCTACGCCATCAACCTCAACAAGTGGAATGCCATGACTGCCGAGGACCAGGGCAAGCTGCAGGCGGCCATCACGGCGCTGACCGACGACATCTGGACCTATTCCGAAGAACTCTATGCCGACGCCATGCGCTGCAACAGCGGCGAGACGCCCTGTTCGCTGGCAACCTCATATGGGCTGAAACAGGCTCCGGTTTCCGACGCCGACGTGGCGACGGTTGCCGCCGCAGTGGGTGAAGTGTCCCTGCCTGTGTGGGCCGATCAGTGCAACGCGGTCTTTGCGGAATGCGAAGCCAAGTGGCGCGAGACGGTCGGCGTACAGCTCGGTCTCTGACATCAGGCCCGTGGGAGAAGATCCATGAAACGCATAGCGCAACTGTCTGGTATCACGTTTGGCGCGATCATCATCGCGCTGTCATTCGCGATTGCCGCAGAGACCATCCTGCGGAAGTTCTTCTCCCACTCGCTGGGCGGCATCGACGAACTCGGCGGCTATGCCGTTGCGGTCGTTGCGCCACTGGCCTTTCTCGTCACCGCCTATGAGCAGGCCCATATCCGCATCAACGTTTTGCATGGCAAGTTGCCGTTGCGGGCGCGGGCGGTTCTCAATGTTACCGCGGCGGTCTCGCTGGGGCTGCTTGGGCTGTTCCTGCTCTACTTCACCTTCAAGACCGTGCAGGACACGCTGGCTTATCGCTCCATTGCCCAGACGCCCTGGGCGACGCCGCTGATCTATCCGCAATCAGTCTGGCTGGTCGCCATGCTGGTTTTCACCGTCGGCACCCTGGTGATTGCGGCGCGCGCCACACTGCTGGCAATCCGGGGCGACTGGACGACGTTAGACCGAAAATTCGGACCCGGCTCGCCGCAGGACGAACTGGAGGTCGAACTGGCCGACCTCAAGGCCCGCGAAGGGGTCCAGCCATGAGCATTACCATCGTCGGAATAGGCTTTGCCATCATGCTTGGCTTGATGTTCCTGGGCATCCCGGTGGCGGTCGCCATCGTTGCCGTGGGGGCCCTTGGCGGGCTGATGTTTTATGGGATGCCGCTTGTCGACATGATGGGCGGGGTGGTCTGGACCAGTTTCAACTCGCCCTCCATCCTGGCCATTCCACTGTTCATGCTGCTAGGCGAACTGCTCTTGCGCGGTGGCATTGCCGATAAGATGTTCGACGCCTTTGCAGTGTGGCTTGATCGCCTGCCGGGCGGCCTGCTGCATACCAACATCGCCACCAGCGCCCTTTTCTCGGCCACCTCGGGATCATCGGTGGCGACGGCGGCAACCGTAGGCACTATCGCGCTGCCTGCCCTCAACCAGCGCAACTATCCCATCAGCGCCTCGCTGGGGTCGCTGGCGGCAGGCGGTACGCTGGGCATTCTGATCCCGCCCTCGATTAACCTGCTGGTCTATGGCTCGCTGGCCAATACCTCGGTGGGGCAGTTGTTCGCCGCCGGGTTGATCCCCGGCATCCTGCTGGCGCTGTGCTTCTCGCTTTATATCGCCATCTTCCAGGGCAAGAGCGGACGCGATGTCGACCAGCCAAAACTCTCGCTGCGCACAAAGGTCGGCTATCTGAAATACCTCTTCCCGCCTTTGCTGGTCTTTGGTGTCGTCATGGGGTCCATCTATGGCGGGCTGGCAACGCCAACGGAATCGGCGGCACTGGGGGTGGTGATCGCACTGGCGATCGTCGCGGTGATGAAACGGCTGAGCTGGGCACTGCTGCTCAACTGTTGCATGCAGGCGGCGCGTACCACCGGCATGACCGTGATCGTGCTCAGTTGCGCGCTGCTGCTCAATGTCACCATTTCCATGCTGGGTGCCACGCAGGTCGTCACGCAGTGGGTGGCAGGCTTTGGGCTGGAGGCCTTCACCCTGCTACTGGTGCTGATCGTCTTCTATATCGTGCTGGGCATGTTCATGGATGCAATGTCCATGTTGGTGCTGACAGTGCCAATTGCCGTGCCCATGGTCGCTGCCGTCGGTGTCGATCCAATCTGGTTCGGCATCTTCATCATCCTGATGTGCGAGATTGCGCTCATCACGCCGCCGGTGGGGATGAACCTCTTTGTGGTGCATGGCCTCCGGCGCGACGGGGGCAGCTTCAACGATGTCGTCAAAGGTGCGCTGCCCTATGTCGGGGTGATGATCGGTTTCATCCTCCTCATCATGCTGTTCCCAGCCATCGTGATGTGGCTGCCCGATCAACTGGCAGGTCGGTGATGGACCCCGCCACCGTTCCGATGACCAGCAGGCGACTGCTGGTCATCAACCCCAATACCAACGCGGCCGTGACCGAGAGAGTTCGCCGGGCCGCCCAGGCCTGTGCCCCCGCGGGTACGGCATTGGATGTGGTCAACCCCGAGCTGGGTCCCTTCGCCGTCGAGACGCCGCAGGACCGAGCTGCAGCGGTTCCGCATGTGTTGGAGGTGATCAGCCGGGCCGCCGGCAACTATGATGGCTATATCCTCGCCTGTTTCGACGACATTGCCATTGCCGAAGCGCGGCGGGCACTGTCCGCGCCGGTCATCAGCATGGCTGAGGCCGGTATCAGGGCGGCGGCGGCGCACCACGACCGCTTCGACGTCGTAACCACGGTAGAAGCGGCAGTGCCCACCATCGCGGCGCTGGTGCAGACCTATGGTATGGGCGAGCGCTGCCGGGTGCGCGCAACCGGCATCGGCGTGTCCGAGACGGCCGCGATGACGGAGCGTTCCGAGGCCGCGCTGGCCGCCGCAATTGCGGCATCGCGTGCTTCCGGTTCGGGCGCCATCGTGCTGGGTTCGGGCGCCTATGCGGGTCGGCGCCAGCAACTATCGGATACTTTCGCGATGCCTTTCGTCGATGGCTTGGAGGCAGCGATTTACTATTGCGGAGCAGCAGCCCCGACAACGAGTGTCGACCCGGCGACAGCTTTCGGGATAATGCAAGGGCGCTCCTAACGGCCGAAATGGGGCGCATTTCTGCCTGTGGGTTTACGGCCCTGTCCACGACATTTCTTGAGGCGCTGCGGTTAGGTCGCTCTCTAAGTCCACCGTTGCGATGTCACCTCTGGTCACTTGGCTTGGCCGGTCGCCACCGATATGGTCCAGGTGGCCAAGTTGGCCACAGGAACCCCAGCGTTTCCGGTGCTTTGCGGGCGAGCTTTAGCTTCGCTGGGAAGCCGGATTTCCCAGAAAAGAGCCCCCTAAGTTACGGAATTTGCAGAGAAAATTGTGCTTCGCGTGAAGTTTTTAGACAGGTCCTCACACGCCGACTCTAAACGAGGGCAGCTTGGGCAACCGCTGCCAGAAGAAAATCGCCGATATGGCCTAACGTTCATCGCCGAAATAGATGTTTTCAAGCGTGTCGAGAAAGCCGTTTTCTTTTAGCCCCAGCAGCCGCACCGTTACAGGAACCATGAGCGAGTTATCTGCGTAGGGCATTGCAAAGCCATATTTGTCGGGATTGAAGATACGACCCACGACATCAAGACCCATATCGGGTTGCTGCCGCTTGAAAAATTCGAGCACTGCAGCGTCCGATACGATGGCATCGACCTGATTGTCGCGCAGCCCCTGCACGGCCGCATCAATATCGCTGAAACGGCGCGTTTGGATGAACTCAGATTGCATGGCGCGCTCGCCGACGCTGCCATCGAGGACACCGATCACATTGCCTGGCAGATCATCGGGGCCATTGATCGCCCCTTCGATGGCAAGGCTGGTCATCACGCTCGTCACCGATGAGGTGACATAGGCGAAAACGGCAATGCCCACGATCAGCCAAAGGGCAGAAAAGATACGCCCCATCCATCCAAACAGGCGCGTTCGCCCCGGCAAAGTGCCTTTGGTCACAAGCAACATGGTGGCGTAAAAGCTCTCGGCGATGCCCTCGCGCCAGCTTTTCGGGAAATTCTTGTCAAAGCGCCGGTCAAACAGCGTCAGCCCAACCGTTGCCAGAACGATGAGAAAGATGATCCAACCGTAGGCCTTGAGAAAGCCCGCGTCCTGCAAGCCGTTCCAGATGTCGCCGGCAGAGTTGGAACCACTCTCTTCCACCATCACCCGCAATCCGCCGTCGAACCAGGGTTGGGTGAAATCGACCACCATGGCCCGCTCCTCGGTGATCGAAATATTGCTGACCGCAATGTCGATCTGGCCGGCCTGCGTGGCGGCAAGCAAGGCGCCAATAGTGGGGAAGGCGACATAGTCCGAGCTCAGGCTCAGGCCAGTGGAGATCTCTTTCCAGAGATCGATACTCATGCCGCTCAACGCGCCTTCAGCGTCACGTATGACAAAGGGCGGATTGACAAAATAGCCGACAGTGACGTTGCGCCCAGCAACATCGGGTTCCGAAACTGCCGGCAGACTAACCACTTGCCCCGCTGCGCTGCCGGCGACGGCCAGACAAATAATGAGCGCGACAAGGCCCGCGAGGGACGGCATCTGCGGCAACCGGGGCGCCACAAATTTATGAGGGCGAGCGGCGATGGGTCGGCGGACAGTTGGATGGCAGTTCATTGTCACTATGTCTTATTTCTCCAGGATCCTTCGGACTATTGATGGCCAATGAGTCCCGGCGCTGGCCGATAGGCCTCGGCCAAGCCGCAACGGCGAAAGCCTGCAAAGCTGATCAGATTCAAAAAACGGGTGCTACCCTTGAAACAACAGGATCAGAAACGCAGCAAACAGCAGCAGGTGCACAGCCCCTTGCATCAGATTGGTGCGCCCACTTGAAAAGGTAATGACGCTGACCGCCAGCATGAGCAGCAGCAACACCAGATTGCTCGACTGCAGGCCCAGCACCAGATCGAGCCCGAGCATTTGCGCCAACACCAGCATGATGGGCACCGTCAGGCCTATGGTAGCCAACACAGAGCCCAAGAACACATTGACTGATGTTTGCAACTGATTGCGCAAGGCGGCCTTGACCCCACCAATCCCTTCGGGTGTGGCCACCAGAATAGCCAGCATGACCCCGCCTACCATCGGCGGCGCGCCCAGTGTTTCGATGACAAAGTCGATCGGGTGTGCCAATTGCTCGACCAGCAGCACCACCGGCACGATATAGCAAACCAGCAGAACCAGATGCAGTGCCAGCGGCCCATCTTCGTGCTTGTGGCTTTCTTCGGTCGCGTCGGGCTCGGTGAAATAGGCGCGGTGTCTACCCGTCTGCAGCAGCAGGAACGTCAGGTAGAGACCGCCGGCAATGCTGCCAACCATGATCTTCTGCACCACTGACAGGGTAGGGCCGCTGGTGGAACTGGTGAAGTCCGGCAGCACCAGACTGAGCACCGCCAGTGGTACAATGACGCCCAGATAGGCATTGGCGCCTTGCAGATTGATAGCCTGCTCCCGATGACGAACTGCCCCGAGCAGCAGCGACAGACCGACCATTCCGCCCATCACGATCATGACCACCGAAAACAGCGTGTCGCGCACCAGGGTGGGGTTATTGTCGCCATGCAGCATCACTGCGGTAATGCTCATCACCTCGATGGCGGTGATCGACAGCGTCAGCACCAGCGTGCCGAACGGTTCGCCCAATCGCACGGAAATGGCTTCGGCATGTCTGACCACGCCCAAGGCGCAACCGATCACCACGGCAAACAGCACGCCAAACAACACGGTCAGCAAGAAATAGTTCGATAGGCCGGCAAACAGCTGCTCGCCAAACGTCAGAAAGGCGGCACAGACAAAAAGCGACAGGATCAGGAACCACTCCCTGGCCATTATCTGCCGAAGCCCATTCGAACGCGGAATTTTTGCAGTTTTTGCCATTGTCACCCAAAGCCACGCCGCGCCCGAAGCTCCAGTAGCCTGGTCGCAGCCGCCAGCACCTCGGTTTGATTCTGATAACGACAGTGTGACGCTGAAACCCCACAATAGGGTTACTGATCCGCAAAACAGCCAAGTTACCCATGATGGCCCACAGCCGATCGCGCTTGGCGCCCCCTTTGCCCAATGGGCAGGGCGAGTGCCGCTTGCTCTGCTTGGAAACGGCCGCCGGCAATTGTGAGGGTTGTCCCTCAGTTCTTGCGGGGTGTGACTTTCCCCCGGGCCCAATCCAGTTTGAGGTCGGCTCTGGGCCGTCCGTCCTTTCTTGATTGCTCGCCCTGTGCGACCATTCAGATCTGTTGGTGAGCGGGGAGGCTCGGGATGAAAGCGCTGTTTCTCGAACAGGTGGGCAGCCTGTCACTGCGCGAGGTCGACACGCCCGTGCCGGGTGACGATGAGCTGCTGGTGCGTGTCGAGGCCTGCGGCATCTGCGGAACCGACCGGCATCTGTTCCTTGGCGAATTTCCCGCAAGGCCACCGGTCACGCCGGGGCACGAGTTTGTCGGCATCGTCGAGGCGATTGGCCGCCAGGTTAGCGGCTTTGCCGTTGGCATGCGGGTGACCGGTGATCCCAATATCGCCTGCGGCCTCTGCCCGCAGTGCCAGCGCGGGCGTGTCAATCTTTGTCAGAATCTGACGGCGATCGGTATTCACCGCAATGGTGGGTTTGCTGAATTTCTCACGCTGCCGCAAAAGCAGGCCTTCGCTTTGCCGCTTGAGCTGGACCCCTTGCACGGCGCGTTCTGCGAACCATTGGCCTGCTGCCTGCACGGCGTCGACCTGGCCGCCATTGTGCCGGGATCGTCGGTGATCGTCCTGGGTGGCGGGGTAATCGGCATGCTGGTGGTGCAACTGGCGCGCCTTGCTGGGGCAACCCGTATTGTTCTGGTTACCCGTAACCAGAACAAGCGCAGTCTGGCCGAAACCCTGGGCGCCACGGGCAGCATCGATCCTACTGTCAGTGACTATATCGAGCGGATAACCGCGCCCGACGGCCTTGTGCCAGGCGGCGCCGATGTCGTCTTTGAATGTGCCGGCGTGCGCGAAACAGTCGAGCAGGCGCCGCAGTTGACCACACAGATTCAATTATATTAATCATTTCGGACATCGTATTTTGACAATAATTTAATTCTGATCTTAAATTATTTGATAAATTGTGGGACGAAGAAAGCTCTTTAGACA
>JAHJOS010000462.1 GCA_018820005.1 Alphaproteobacteria bacterium
GCTGCTGGCGCCGGTTTCGGTCTCGGCCACCAGCTTGTCGCAACGTTCCACCCTGCTGCTGGCGGGACTGGCCATCGCCATCGCCTCGCTGCTCTCGATCTTTCACTACGACCTGCCCTGGAACCCGTCTGAGCGCATCGTCTTCGACCGCGTCTATATCATCGGCATCTGGGTCAGCATTCTGTGCGGCACCGTGTTCATCGCCGCCTATACCAACCGCGTCGCCCATGAGGCCCGGCAGCTGGCCAATGCGCTGGCCGCCACCGAGCTGCAGCTCTCCCGCCGCGAGCAGCTGGCCTCGCTCGATGGCCTGGCGGCGGCGGCGGCTCACGAACTGGGCACGCCGCTCTCCACCATCGCGCTGGCGGCCAAGGAAATGCGCGCCGATGTCGCCGATGGGCCGCTGCGCGAGGACATCGAGCTCATCATCAGCCAGACGGCGCGCTGCCGCGATATCCTGGCCAAGCTGCGCAATCTGGGGGCCGATGGCGGCGACCCGTTCGCCGCAGTGCCGCTCACCGAACTGGTGGCCGAAGTGGTCAAGCCGCACGAACTCGACGGCAAGACCATTGCCATCAGCCAGGAAACAGCTGCCGGCCCTGCCCCGGTGTTCCTGCGCAATGTCGGCCTGCTCTACGGACTGGGCAACCTGGTCGAGAACGCCGTGCACTTCGCCCGCGACCGTGTCGATATCGAATGCGCCTGGGACAGGACCTCGGTCAGCGTCACCATTACCGATGACGGTCCGGGCTTTGCGCCCGAGCTGCTGGCCCGCATGGGCGAGCCCTATATCTCGACCCGCGGCATCGGCTCGGATGGCGGCGGGCTGGGGCTGGGTGTGTTCATCGCCAAGACCCTGCTGGAGCGCACCGGCGCCCGCATCGCTTTCGAGAACGGCAATGACAAGGGCCACGCCAGGGTCCGCGTCGTCTGGCCACGCAAGCTGATCGAGGCCGACTAGGAGGCTGGCGGCCGCCGTGACGCCATCAACGCCTCGGTAAAGCCGGGCTCGATGAAGCGTACGCTGCCGTCCGGCAATCCCAGCAGCCGATCGACGGCAATGCTCTGGGCGACCATGCGCCGCTCGAACGCATCAATCGCCCGCGTCAGGTCCGGTTCTGTCCGGGCGTTGAGCAACCTGGCCACCGCATCGTGGCTGACGGCGGCCAGTGCCAGTACCATATCCGCCACTGCCTCGGGATCCTCGATGCGGAACGTGCCCTCGCTGCGGCCCTGCTCGAGGATCTGGGCAATGACCGGCGCCATCACCGCGCTCACTGCGTGATGCACGCGGTGATAGAGCGCCAGGTTCTCCGGCCGGAACATCGCTTCGAACATGCTCAGGATCTGCGGCGCTTGTTCAATCTTGAGCTGCCGACCACCGGCGAGGAAGCGGTCGAGCCGTTCGAAGGCATTGAGCGTTTCGTCGGCCAGCAGCTCGCCGCTCGCCTCCAGCGCTTCTGCCGCTATCGCCTCGGCCAGTCCTTCGAGCAACGCATCCTTGGACGGAAAGTGATGGTAGAAGCCGCCCTTGGACACACCCGCGCGCACGATCACTTGCTCGATGCTGGTACTGTCATAGCCATGTTCGAAAAACAGCGCCCGCGCCGCAGCGAGAACCTCGCTCCTGCGCACACTGGGATGCTTGATGATACGCGGCACGGCAGATGAACTCCTTGAGCGAACAACACGGAATTTCGAAAACGGCTTGCAGACCGACTATCAGTCGGTATAAGAGACCGGCAGTCGGTCTGCAACAGGAAACTGCGCCCATGGCGATCTCCGATGCCATCTCGATCAACCACCTCAGCAAGACTTTTGCCGATATCCGTGCCGTCGACGATGTCAGCTTCGCCGTCCGCAAGGGCGAGATCTATGGCTTCATGGGCCATAACGGCGCCGGCAAGACCACCACCATCCGCATGCTGCTCGGCCTGCTCAAGCCAACCGGCGGCGCGGCCAGCGTGCTCGGTCATGATATTGTCGGCCAGAGCCTGGCGGTGCGCCAGCTTTGCGGCTTCCTGCCTGGCAGCTACGCCCTTCCCAAGGACCTCACACCCCTCAGTTTTCTGCGCTATGTCGGCGCCATGTTCGGCCTCTCAGGCAAGGGTCTCGATCTGCGTATCGACGCCCTGCTCGAACAGTTCGAACTCGGCGCCGTACGCCATAAACGTCTGGGCCAGTTCTCGACCGGCATGAGCCAGAAGGTCGGGCTGGCGCAGGCGCTGATCAACGATCCACAGGTGCTGCTGCTTGACGAGCCCACCGCCGGCCTCGATCCGATCGGGCGCCACGACTTTCTCGAGTTCATCCGCACGCTGGCCCGCGACCGCGGCGTCACGGTGTTGTTCTCGACCCATATCCTCACCGATATCGAGCGCATCTGCGAGCGGGTGGCCATCCTGCATCGCGGCAAGCTGGTGGCCAGCGGCGAACTGGGAACGCTCAAGGCGCAATACCATGCCGACGGCATGGACGATCTCTATCTGACGCTGGCGCGGGCCGCGGCATGACCACGCTCGCCA
>JAHJOS010000463.1 GCA_018820005.1 Alphaproteobacteria bacterium
GTCATCCAAGGCCGCGCTCAATCAACTGGTACGAACGGCCTCGATCGAACTGAGGCGGCGATGCCCCGAGGCAATCTGCGTGGCCCTGCACCCGGGTACGGTGGCGACGGGGCTGTCAGCGCCATTCTCGTCGGCCGGGCTTGAGGTCCATAGCCCTGCGGTGGCGGCCGGTCACCTGCTCTCGGTGATCGATGCGCTGGGGCCGGAGGGAAATGGCGGCTTCTTCGACTGGAGGGGGGAGACCGTCCCCTGGTAGATTGAGATTGGGTGTGGCGCCCCGGGCGCAGAGGCTCGGGGCACCTCAGTCTAGTGGGTGCGTTGTCACATCGCACTCAACACTGCTAGCGATATCCCCATGGCCGCATGGTCGAGATGTTCGCCAGCGCATCCTCTTCTGCGGGATGCCGCACGCCGTCCGCTTCAAGCACCGAGACGCACACGCCGAGCAGCGCCCGGAACTGATCGTCGCTCAGGTCCGCCGTGAGGATCTGGGAGCGTGCACGACGATCGGCGGAAGCGTGGTCCAGTTGAAATGCCTGCGTATGCGCCACAACCTCTCGAGCGATATCGTCGGCCGAAAATCCCTGCAGCATCGGGTTGGTTCGGAACAATGAGACGACACGACGACGCTCGGTCAGATCCGCCTCACCATCCGCGTGAGCGATGATCATGGCGGCGGCAATCGTTGCCTCCATGAATGTCTCGTGACCGGCAATATCGGCCTCTGCCAGAACGTCAAGTCGGTTGAGCCTGGCGCGCAGGTCCAAGACAGGTCGGCGCGTGAAGATGTCAGAGTCGTTGTTTCGGGGCTTGGTCATGGCGGAACTCCTCATTGCCGTTGGCGAACAAGGGACCGGATTTCACCACACCATGCGCTGAATACTGGCCCCTGAGGTGAACCGACATCGTGGGTAAGCTGAAAACTTACCGCACCAGAGGGGCCCGGATCACGATTGAAGAGTTAGTGCCCCGGCGCGACACTTCAAGATCCGGGGTTTGTTTTTGTCCGCATCGTCCAATGGTTCTAACCTCTTGCTACTGCGGCGCAGGCAGTGCGGCGCGGAGCGCATCGGCCGTCACGCCAAGGGTCTAGTTGCTGCAGTGCATCGAGGGCGGATGACGGCGCGAGCACAGCGGCGCACCTGGTCTCGCGAGCTCCGCTCTTGGCGGGATTCCGGCACCCGCACTCAATGGGGGATCATTGCGTCGCAGTTCCCGCGGTCCCGCTTCACCCTTTCACGGCGCCGGCCGTCATCCCCGCCACGATCTGGCGGTTGAAGAACAGGAAGACGATCAGCGGCGGTATGGTGATCAGCAGGATGTTCATGAACAGCAGATTGTAGGACGTGCTGAACTGGCTCTGGAAATTATAGAGCGTCAGTTGCAGCGTCACGTTCTGGCTGCCCGGCAGGTAGTAGAGCGGATTGGTGAAGTCGTTGAAGATTGCGACGGACTGGACGACGATCACGGTCACCGCCACAGGCTTGAGCAGCGGCAGGATGACCTGGAAGAAGAGCCGGATCGGTCCCGCGCCATCAATGATGGCGGCCTCGTCCAATTCGCGCGGAATCGTGGCGACGAAAGCGCGAAACAGCAGGATGGTGAAGGACAGGCCATAGGCTACCTCGATCAGGATCAGGCCGTGCAGGGTCTTGAACAGACCCATGCTCTGCATCACCCAGATCGTCGGCACCACGGCAGGCGGGATGATCAGGCCGGCCAGCACCAGGAATCCGGCGATGGATGTCCATATGGACGGACGACGCTGCATGATGAAACCGCACATCGCTCCAAACACGACCAGCATGGCAACGCTGGCCACGGTCAGAATGGTTGAGTTGACGAAGGCGGTGATGATCATGAAATCGCGAGTCTGGATGACTTGCACCAGATTGTCCCACAGGTGCCACGAACTCGGCAGGGTGAACTCACGCAGCGACGATTCCTTGCGGTCCTTGGCAGCGGTGAGGAAGATGAAGGCAAAGGGCACAAGGAAGACGAAGACCGATACCACGATCGACAACCATCCAAGCCAATGACGGTACGCAGCTTTCATTGTTCGACCTCGCGGCGGTTGAGCCAGACGGAGAGCGGCACGACGATGATTGCCACCATGACAAAGAGCACCACGTTGCCGGCGGTCGAGAGGCCATAAAAGCCGGCCTGGTATTGCTTGTAGATCACGGACGCGATGACGTCGGAGGTGAAGCCTGGTCCGCCGCGGGTCATGGCCCAGATCAGGTCAAACGACCGCAGTCCGCCGATCAGCGACAGGATGACGACGGTCACTGTTGCCGGCCGCGCCAGAGGCAGCGTGATGCCCCAGAAATTCTGCCAGGGTGTCGCGCCATCGATCTTGCTGGCCTCGAAATATTCCTGCGGGATCGAAACGATGCCGGCCATGTAGATGACGGTCGCCAGTCCGACGCCTTTCCAGACGTCGACAAAGGCAACCGAGAGCAATGCCAGGTTGGGATCGGTGAGCCAGCCCGGTCCCTTGATGCCGAACAGGGCAAGCGTTTCGTTGATGAGGCCCTGGGTGGGGTGCATCATCACGGTAAAGGTGATGCCTATGCCGATCGTCGACACCAGCACCGGAAAGAAAACAACCGAACGCAGGTAGCCACGTCCGATGATCTGGCTGGTCAGAAGGACGCCAAGCAGCATGCCAAGCACGACCTTCAGGCCGGACGTGACGAACGCGTAGATCAGCGTGTTGATCAGACCCTTGATGAGAAACGGCTCACGGAAGAACTGCGCGAAGTTCTCGAGGCCGATGAACTGCGCCTCGAACAGCGTCCAGCGCGTCAGCGAGAAGAACAGCGACGCGAAAGTGGGGTACATGAACAGCGCGCCATAGATGATGGCGGCCGGCAGAAAGAACCAGCTTGGATAGGAACTGCCGCTGCGCCGACGGGCCCGGGCGCGGACCGAAACTCCCACCTCCGCCGTCGTTGCGTCTGCCGCCATTGATGCCTCCCCGCAATCAAGTGGCCCGGCCGGTTGAGACGGCCGGGCGCTAGGCTAGATGTGACGCTTACCAGCCGGCAAGACCAAGCTGCTGCGCCTGCTTCTTGACATCCTCGTCATAGAGGGCGGCGCCGTCGGCTGCAGAGCGGATACCTGAACCAACTTCGACGGTGATCTGCTCGAGTGCAGGGCCTTTCACCGGCGACAGATACTCGAGAGCCGGAGCGGTGGCGCCGTCCGTCTGGAAGTAGGGCAGTAGGTCGGACACTGCGGCCGGCACAGACGCCGGCAACTCGCAGCCCTTGATCAGATAAGGGCCGGTCGCGCCATTGGCGGCGCTGCGGGCGTCACACCCCTTGGTGCTGGCAATGAAGGCAACGAACTTCTTGGCTTCTTCCGGATGTGCCGTCGTCTTGGAGATATAGACCGCTGCAGGCATCCAGACCGTCAGGCCGTTCTTGGACGCATCGTCCCCGGGGATGGCAAAGAAGCCGACGTCCGGCAGGCTCTCGGGATAGTCCTGAGCAATGGTGCCAATGGCAAAGGTCAGCATCGGGTAGTGGGCGCCCTCCGCAGTGGCGAGCATGCGGATGCCGTCTTCAAGCTTGGCAGAGGCGAAGTCTTCATTGAGGTAGCCGGCCTTGTAGACCTCCTCACCGCGCTCGAACCCCTTCATTGCTGCGGGCGTGGTGGCATATTTGGCCTTGTTCGCCGTGTAGTCTGCCGCAAATGTCGGCACGGCCGCCTGGACGTTGAAGAAATCGCCGAGAATGAAGAGCTGGCTGGTCCAGGTGTCGCCAAAGGTCTGGATAACGGGTACCTTGCCGGCAGCCTTGATCTTTTCGTTATTGGCCATGAACTCGGCCCAGCTCTTGGGAACGGACAGCCCGAGATCGGCATAGATCTTCTTGCTGTAGAGGATGCCGCCGCCCATGGCGGCCTCTTCCGGCACGCCGTAGATACGGCCGTCGGTGGCCGTCACGGTGGGCTTGAACGAGTCTATGACATTGTCCTGGAATGCCTCGTCGGTCAGGTCGAGCATTGTTTGCGGTGCATTCAGCGCCTGGAAGAGAGAGCCCGCATTGTAGCGGAAGACGTCCGTCATCTCGCCGGTCGCCAGCCGCGTCTTGACGATGTTGTCGCCCTCGCCGCCGCCTGGACGGATCTCGATCGAGATCTTGATCCCGGGGTTTTCGGCCTCGAATGCGGCCTTGAGTTGCTCGGCCGTGGCGACGCCAACAGAGCCGTCGTCGACGAGATAGGTCAGGGTCACATCCTGGGCGAAAGCCGGTGCAGCGAGCGCAGTCGTCAGCGCAAGCCCTGCAGCGGTTGCGA
>JAHJOS010000464.1 GCA_018820005.1 Alphaproteobacteria bacterium
CCCGCGGCGAGCGCCGGCACTGCGCCGGAAAGCAGAATGCGTCCCTGCAGCTCAGGCTCTACCTCGTAATACGCGGCCGAACGCAATACGGAATAGTGAATCCCGAATGCCGCGATTTGTGAGGCAATGATGTAGACCGAATAGGCTTGGTTGAATATCCCCAGCGCCTCGGCGCCGCGCAGATACGCAACGATCATGTTTATGACAATGCCGCTGGCGGCAAGAATCACGAAACTGCCCATGGTCCAGGCGATATCGCGGGTCAGTTTCCCCTCAGACACAGCGCACCAGGCTTTCTCTAGTGCTTCGCATGGACGCGTTTAATGTCCCGGCTGGTCAGCGGTGGGTTGAGGTGCTTGTTGGCCTCGTAGTCGAACCACATGGCAAAGAAGGTAGAATTGAAGAATATCGAAAACGAAAACAACCATCCAAGGATAGAAATTTCCGGGGCGGCGCCCGTGCCGATCCAGACCCAGATGATCCTGAACAGAAAAATCATGCTGATCAGAAAGCTGAACATCCCAAAGGCATAAAAGAACACCAGAGGATGGAAATTCCGGATGACGTACTTCTCCTTTAGGCGCCAGAAGAAGAGTCGGATAAGCAATGAGCCGATGCTGAATATGACTTTGCGCACCTTGATGCCGGACTTTTCTCCGACATTGTAGACCGGTTCGACAGGCACATCCACGACGCGCATTTCTGCCACGTTCAGCTTGACTAGGACGTCGTTCGGCTGACCATAGCGCTTGTACATCTGGTCCCAGTCGATTGCGCGGAGCGCGAAAAGACTAATCGCGGTGTACCCAGTCTGGGAATCGGCGACATGCCAGTAGCCCGATGCAATCTTGGTCAACAGCGATAGCGCAGAGTTACCGAAGAACCGGATCTTGGGGATCTTTTTGAAGGCTTCGCCGGTCACAAGCCGGTTGCCCTTCGTATAGTCCGCACGGTCTTCGACCACAGGGTCGAGCAGGCTGGGCAGATCGTTCGGGTCCATCTGGCCGTCGCCTGCCATCACGACTGCTATGTCGACGTCATTGTCCCGGGCCCATTTGTACCCAGTCGCGATCGCACCGCCGACACCCTGGTTTACATCGTGCTCGATCAACACGATACGACCCGTGGCAAAGGCTACATTTGATCGTACCACTTCGGACGTGCGATCCTTCGACTTGTCATTGACGATGACGATGTGATCGACGTAGTCGGGCATCGTATCGATGACTCTGTCGATCTGGGTTTCTTCGTTGTACGCAGGTACCACGACGCAGATTGATCGATCTCTGTACATGTCAGTTCCTTTTGGGCCCCGTGCCAGCTGATGGCCGGTGGGCGGCAGCCAGCAACGCGTCCACGATTTCGCGTTGCGTCGCTTCGTCAATATAGGGGTGCATCGGCAGGCTCAGGACCTGAGCAGCCACGCGTTCGGCGTTATCCAGCGATCCCGAGATGCGGGAAATGTCCTTGTAGGCAGGTTGCCAGTGAAGTGGAATGGGATAATGCACGGCAGTTGGAATCCCTGCCTGCTTTAGGGCATCCACGACTGCATCACGATTTGAAACTTGGACGGTAAACTGTGCCCAGACGCAGTTTCGATCAGGGCGTACGACCGGCAGGGCGATACTGTTGCTGCCGCTCATCATGGCCATGTAGCGCTGGCCAGCCAGCAAACGCTGTTCGATTTCCCAGTCGAAGCATTCAAGCTTCGCCAGAACAACGGCGCATTGAAGCGTGTCCATGCGCCCGCCCACGCCTATTCGGGCGTGGTAGTAGCGCTTTTCCTGACCGTGCACGCGAATCTGCCGGGCGATCCGCGCCAGTTCATCACTGTTGGTGAAGATGGCGCCGCCGTCCCCATAGCAGCCTAGAGGCTTGCTCGGAAAGAAGCTCGCGCAGCCAATCTGACTGGTGCCGCAGCTGCGCCGGTCGCGATACGTGGCGCCAAAACTCTGTGCGGCATCCTCGATAACGGCTATCCCATGCTCGGCGGCCAGGGCGTTAAGTTCGTCCATGTCGGCGACCTGGCCGTAGAGCGATACGGGGATAATTGCCTTGGTGCGCGAGGTGATGGCTGCCCCGACCAGTGCCACATCCAAATTGCAGGTGTCCGGCTCAATATCGACGAAGACCGGAGTCGCGCCGACCAGAGCGATAACCTCGGCTGTTGCAGCGAAGGTAAAGGGAGTGGTTATCACCTCATCGCCAGGGCCGACTCCAAGTGCCATCAATGCAATTAGGAGAGCCTCGGTGCCCGACGACACGGTGATGCAATGCTGGACGCTGGCGAACTGGGCCAGCTTCGTCTCGAGTTCCGCGACTTCAGGGCCCATAATGTACTGGCCATGATCTAGGACCGCCTGAATGCGCGCATTCACGGTTTCACGCAGCTTGGAATACTGGGTCTTAAGGTCAATGAACTCGATCTTGGTGCTCATACTCGCGTACAACTATCCTTTGTGATTTCATAGGTCATGCCGGCCTCGCTGGTGACACGACCCAGGCCGTGCAACTGCGTCCCCGTTTCACACATCCAGCCAATCCGCCGAGCAGGTACTCCCACCATCAAGGCGTAGTCCGGAACGTCCCGATTGACGACGGCGCCGGCACCGACAAAAGCATAGCGGCCAATGACGACACCGCACACTATAGTGCTGTTGGCGCCGATAGTTGCGCCCCGCTTGACTAGCGTCTGGCGGTATTCGGACTTCCGTGTGATGGCAGAACGGGGATTGTAGACGTTGGTGAACACCATGCTCGGGCCACAGAACACATCATCCTCGATCCTGACTGCATCATAGACCGACACATTGTTCTGGATCTTGACGTTGTTGCCTATGATCACGTCATTGCCCACAAACACGTTTTGCCCGAGCGAGCAATTTTCACCGATCACCGCCTGTGCGCACACATGCGTCCAGTGCCAAATGCGCGTGCCGTCTCCGATACGCGCCCCCTTATCGACGATTGCCGTCTCTTGTACTGTGGAAGCCATCAATACTCCAAGGGGAGATTGACGCGCCGACCGTCCCGAGCCGACATGTAAGCGGCGATCAAGACTTCCAGCGACTTAAGGCCTTCCCGACCGTCCGTTTCCGGCTCGGCGTTGCCCGTCAACACGTTGATAACGTTGTCGTAATAAAGCGGATGGCCGACACCATAGACCGAAGTGGTCTGGTAGCTGGAGCTCTCGACCAGCGCGTCATCGGCGTGGGGCTCGGCGAACTCCCACTGCTCGATCTGGTTTACGGCAACACCGCCAACCCGGACCGTTCCCTTTTCCCCGATGATCGTGATGCTGCCTTCCAGATTGCGAGGATAGGTCAGCATGGTCACATTCATTGAACCTAGGGCGCCCGAGCGCCATTTGACCGAAACGACCCCGGTGTCCTCGACCTCAATATTGCGCGCGAGGGTCCCGGTATAGGCGTGCAGGCTCTCAATCGGGCCGATAAGCCAATCAAGCAGATCCACATAGTGGCTCGCCTGGTTCATGAAGGCGCCGCCGTCAAATTCCCAGGTGCCACGCCAGCTGGCGCTGTCATAGTATTCCTGGGGTCTGGCCCAAAACACATTGATATTGACCATGTAGATGCGGCCAAAACGCTTTTGGTCAACTGCCCTCTTGAGCAGCTGCAATGTGGCATTTCGCCTGTTCTGCTTAACCACGAACAGCCGGACGCCTGCTTCGTCACAAGCGCGCACCATGCGTTGGCCGTCACCCCAGCGCGTTGCCATGGGCTTCTCGGTTATCACATGACGTCCGCTTCGGGCCACTTCCACGGCCTGCGCGCTATGCAGCCCACTCGGCGTGGTCAGGATGATGGCATCTGCCGTGGTGTTATTGAGCAACTCAGGCAGGTTGGTCCACATCCGGGCTCGCGTGGCATTGCTGGCCGCGCCCGCCCTGTCCTCGACAATATCGCACACGTCCACGATCTCGGCACGATCGGAGTGCTTGGCGATGGCGGCAATGTGGTTTTCGGAAATGCGACCGCAGCCGACGATAGCGAACCTTACTTTTCGGTCGGCGATCGGCGGGGTAAACTGCATCATGTTAGGCTCCGGTAACGTTGGCAGCTGGTGTCCGATAGCGGCCCCTTGTATCGATGATCAGCTGTGCATGCTGAACGAGCAGCTCATAGTCAACCCCGTCGTGATCCGTGGCCAGCAGTATGCAGTCGTACCCGGCAATGGTTTCCGGCGTGAGTTCAGCGCTCGATAGATCGAAATGCACGTGATCACGAAGTTTCGGAAAGACCGGAACATGCGCATCCGAATAGCTTACCGTTGCACCAAGATCTTGCAGCTTCTCCATAAGCACAACAGACGGCGACTCGCGCATGTCATCGACGTTCTTCTTGTAGGCGATGCCAAGTACCAGCACCGAGCTGCCGTTGACCGACTTGCGGCGAAGGTTGAGTGCCTGGATTAGCTTGGAAATTACATAGTCGGGCATGGCCGAATTTATCTCGCCAGCCAGCTCGATGAATCGGGTGTTCACGCCGAATTCCCGCGCCTTCCAGGTCAGATAGAAGGGGTCGATCGGGATGCAGTGCCCACCAAGGCCAGGCCCAGGGAAGTATGGCACGAAGCCAAACGGCTTGGTGGCAGCGGCACGAATGATCTCGTGGATATCGAGACCCATATGATCGGCCACGACCTTCATCTCGTTCACGAGGCCGATATTTACCGCCCGATGGATGTTTTCTAGGAGCTTAGTAAGTTCTGCAGCTTTAGTCGAGCTGACCGGGATGACCTGGTCGATAACACCCTCATAGAGGGCAAGCCCGACACCCAGACACGATTTTGTATGGCCACCACAAATCTTCGGAATGGTGCGAGTGGAGAACTTGGTATTGCCCGGGTCCTCTCGCTCCGGAGAGTAGACTGCGAACACATCCTTGCCGACAACGAGGCCGCGCGCCTCGATGCGGGAAACAATTTCTTCTTCCGTTGTTCCGGGATAAGTCGTGCTCTCGAGCGAAATGACCTGTCCGGGCCGGACATGAGGCATCATAGCCTCAAGGGTCGACACCACGAAACTGATGTCTGGCTCGCGGTTTTTGTTCAGAGGCGTCGGGACGCAAATGATGAGCGCATCTACCTCGCTGGCGCGACTGATGTCAGTCGTGGCCTCGAAGCCCTCGGCCCGCGCCTTGACTATGCGATCGGCGCCAATATGTTCAATGTAGCTTTCACCCAACATCAGGCGGGAGACCTTGGCCTCATCGACGTCAAAGCCAATGACTTGATAGCCTACTTCTCCGAAACGCAGGGCAAGCGGAAGCCCCACATATCCCATTCCGAAAATGCCAATTTTGGACGTTTTAGACCGCAGCCGGGTCAGGAGCTCGGCCTCGACGCTATTGCCGCTGCGAAAGCCATCAGCATAGTCCATCGTTTTTCCCGCTGAGTGAGTTGATGAAAGCCTTGCCATAATGTCTGGTGCGGGAAAGCACAAGAGTCTTCTGGCTGCCACTCCGGCGCCAGCGATTTCGAGGCATGGGATGCAACGGAGTTGATCTTGGAACCTCCTTACACTACTGCGAGCGTTTGTGAACGCGTCAAGAGGCGCGAGGCCGCAGCGACGGGATCTCCATGCAGCTAAAATTGTGGCGTTGGCTAGATAGTCTTCCCAGGAGCACCAAAACTGCCCTGACCGTAGGCTTCGACTTGGTCGCGTTGAGTGTCGCGCTGTGGGCTAGCTACGCGCTGCGCTACGGCAGCTGGACCCCCCCGTCCACACTAGAGCAATTCGCACTTCTGGTCGTTGCCCCGGTCCTCGCCGTGGTGATGCTCTGGCTATCGGGGGTATATCGGACCGTGCTTCGGTATCTTTCGGATCGCGGCCTGTGGCATATCCTGCAGCTGCTGACAGTGTCAGTGTTGTGCTGGGTCGTTATCGCCTTTCTTACAGAAATGTCAGGGCAGCGTGGCGTGCCGCGCTCGGTGCCGCTGCTGTACTGGGCATTGAGCCTTATTCTAGTGGTGGGTTCGCGGCTGCTGTTCCGTCACTTTGCATCGGGGCGCGTTCGGCAAACTTTGCCTGTTCACCCCATGCTGATCTATGGCGCGGGAGATGCAGGCATACAGTTGGCCGCTGCGATGACTGGGCACGCGAGATCGGCCGTGTTCGGCTTTCTCGACGACAATCCTGAGCTTCAGGGCCGCTTCATCTCGGGGGCACCTGTACATGCTCCGGCTGCGTTGGATCGTCTCATCGCCGAGCACGCTATCCGGGAGGTTGTCTTGGCCATTCCATCGCTGTCGGTGGAAAGGCGTAAGAAGATCGTGTCGCAGATCAGCCGGCGCAACCTGACGATCAGGACTCTTCCGCCGCTGATGGACTGGGTCAAGGGCCAGCTGGCCGACAGCCAGGTGCGCGATATCGATCTCGACGAATTGCTTGGGCGCTCGGAGGTTCCCGCCGATCCTGCCCTGCTGGGGCGCATGATCGAGGGCAAGAACATTCTGGTCACGGGTGCAGGGGGGTCCATCGGATCGGAACTGTGCAGGCTTATAGTGAAATGGTCGCCCGCATCGCTCATTCTGCTGGAGGCAAACGAGTTTGCGCTTTATCAGATCGCCCGGAAGCTGGAACGCAGCGCTGTCGATATAGTGCCGATCCTCGGATCCATCACTGATGCCGATCGAGTTCGGGAAGCTATAGTCGAAAACGCGGCTCAAATCGTTTTCCACGCGGCCGCCCACAAGCATGTGCCTTTGCTGGAGCGGAACGTGCTGGAAGGCGTGCGGAACAATGTCTTCGGAACGCTCACTTTGGCCCGATGCGCCTTCGAGCAGGGCGTCGAGAGTTTCGTGCTCATTTCCTCCGACAAAGCCGTTCGACCGACAAATGTCATGGGCGCCACAAAGCGTTGGGCAGAACTGATCGTCGACAGGTTTTTTACGCAGGCTCAGGCCGCTGGAAAGAAGCAGCGATTTTGCTCGGTCCGTTTTGGCAACGTGCTGGGGTCCATGGCTCAGTCGTGCCACTATTCAGCGAGCAGATCATGAAGGGCGGCCCGATTACCCTGACCGACGATCGGATGACCCGTTACTTCATGTCAATTCACGAGGCTGCCGAACTGATCGTTCAGGCGGGCGCCCTGTCAGAAGGCGGGGATACGTTCCTGCTGGAGATGGGCG
>JAHJOS010000465.1 GCA_018820005.1 Alphaproteobacteria bacterium
CAGGCGCTTGAGCGCGGCATGGCAGGCCTCGGTGACGTGCTTGCGGCTCAGGCCCTTCTGCGTCGGCTTGCTGCCGCCCCAGAACACCTTGGAGGAGACCGAGTAGCTGTCGCGGCTCCAGCCGAGCTGCTTGAGCGCGGCGCCCATCAGGGCCTCCGATTCGCCGGCCTCATAGCCCTCGGCATTGTCGAAGAAATTGACGCCTTCGTCATAGGCGAGACTCATCAGCGCGAGAGCCTCCTTCTGGTCCACCTGCTTAGAAAAGGTCACCCAGCTGCCAAGCGACAGCTCGCTGACCTTGAGGCCGGTTTTGCCCAAGCGACGATATTCCATGACACTGTTCCTGTTGTTTTTTCGCGGCGCCTGGCCGCCAGACAAGCATCGGCATTCGCCGATGAATATTATCGTTCATACGATTGCTTTGTGGCGGTGTAAAGTCGCCGCGGAGCCCTCAGCAGCGCTTGCGGTGGGCACAGGCAAAAGGACGGAGGCGCCTATGCTGGGCGAGATTGAATCACGGGCCATTCTGGCCGTCAGCGACCTCACGCGGGCGCGGCAATTCTATGCCGAAACGCTGCGCCTGGCCGTGGTGCGCAGCAACGAGCATGTGATGACGCTGCAGACCGGACCCAGCCAGGTGGTGGTCTATGTGTCCGACATGGCCGGCACCAATCAGGCCAACGCGCTGGTCTGGGGCGTCGGCGAGAGGCTCACAGCCATTGTCGCTGACCTCAGGGCTAAAGGCATCGGCTTCGAGCATTATCCGGGTATGGAGCGGGACGGCGACATCCATGTCGCGGGCGACTGGCGCGGTGTCTGGTTCAAGGACCCGGACGGCAATATTCTGCACCTGACCAATATCTAGCGGGATGCGTCTCGATCAGGGACGTTCGCGCAAGAATTTGGCGAGATCGTCGGTGATGTGATGCACATGCGGGCCCGAGGCGCGGCCCAGCTCCCAGGCCTCCACCTGCTCATGGGCAAAATCGGCGCCGGCCACCACCTGTACGGTGGCCATGCCAACCTCGTGGGGCACGACCAGGTTCTTTTCCAGGTCATCGAACATCACGGCCTTGGCCGGGTCGATACTGTGGCGGGCAAAGAAGCCGTCATAGGCCGCCTTGTGCGGCTTGGGCACAAAGGTCATGGCGCGAATATCGTGCACATGCTCGAACAGGTCCGCGCCCCCCAGCTTGGCCAAAACCGAACGTGCATGTCCGGTATCCCCGTTGGTGAGGATGAACTTGCGGCCCGGCAGGTCGCGGATGACCTGCACCAGGTCGGGATGTGGGTCGACCGGCGAATAGTCGATGGCGTGCACTGTTTCCAGGAAATGGTCGGGGTCGACCTGGTGCTGTTGCATCAGCCCGTTCAGCGTGGTGCCGAAATCGCGGTAATAGGTCTTCTGCAGGTCGCGCGCGTCCTCGAAGGCCAGCTGCGTCAAGCCCATTACATAATGGGTGATGCGCACATCGATCTGCGCGAACAGATTGCAGCTGCGCGGATAAAGCGTGTTGTCGAGGTCAAACACCCAGTCGGTGACATGGCTGAGGCTGCGGCGGCTGGGCGAAAGTGCGTTCATGTCCCCATTCTAGCGCAAAATTGGTGAATATTCATCCAATTCGGCAGGGGACGGGAGCGGCGCCGGGCGCCACTCCCGGAGGTGTTATTCGGCGGCAGCCGTATTGGCTTCAACGGCCAGGCCCAGTGCTGTGATCAGGCTGGCCGGATTGGCAGCCGCAGCCATCAGCACCAGGATGGACGTCGGCTGCGGCGGGGCAACGCGGACTTCCAGGCTCTGCGGATCATCGAGGAAGCTCGACACAGGCGGGTAGACCAGGTCGGGCAGGGCCGGAATGCCGCTGTCTGCGATGATGGCCGGCAAGGCTGCCTTGAGGCCGGCCACAAAGGTGGCCCGGTCGGCGCCCGACTGGGCAGCGAAGAAGTCCAGCACCTTGCCCGCCAGCGACGCGTCGTCGTAACGCACAGTTGTTCCCACGATGGAGACGCCCTGCATGATGGCCATGCCGCTCATCATCTGTGCCTGGGCTTCTTCTTCTGTTGGTGTGCCAGCTGAAGCCATCTTGGCCTGCATGGCATAGATCTGGTCCAGCACGGCCGGAGTGAGGCCCGTCAGATCCGCGCTGAGGTCCAGCGAGCCGACATCGGCAAAGTCGAGCAGAAAGTGGTTGAGGACCATATGCCCGTCAGCCATCGACCAGGTGAGATCCTGCGAGATGTCGCCCGTCACATTGGTCAGGCCCAGAGCCTCGATCACGGCGCCAGCCTGCGGATCTTCCTCAGAAACAGTGCTCAGGTCGACCGAGATGCCATTGATCGACATGGTCGAAGTAAGATCAACCAGATCGGCGCTGCCCTGGGCGGGATTGAAGGTTGAAGTGGCCTCCATTGAAGCGATGGATGCTACTTCCACGCCATCGCGTGACAACGACAGGGCGCCGGTGCTGTAGCTGCCGATCAGCTGCAGGATTGCGGCGGCCGGAACCGTGTCGCTACCGGGCACATAAAGGTCATCGATGCGCAGGTCGGCCACGCTGATGTGCCCCACTGGATCGGTGGAGAAATCGGTATCGATGTCCGGGATGGTCACCGAGTCTGCCGTGTAGCTGCCATCAGCGCCTTCGGCGACGCCTGAGAACGTGATTTCGGTGTCAAAGCTCATCGGCTTCATATCGGGCGTGGCCGACGTCAGCCCGATGGTGATCCCCTCCACAGTCACCGTATCGCCATCCAGCGTCGCGGGGCCGAACTTGAAGTCATAGCCAATGGTCTTGTAGACCGCTGCAACGCGATCGACAAAGGCCTGGGCCTCAAGCGCGCTTGCCTGTCCCATCAGGGCTGCGGTGGCAACGCCGCTCAGCAGCAGCAGGGTGGTTGTCTTGGTGATCCTCATCGTCATCTCCGGCATGTTGTTGTGAATTGTTGTGTCGGGCAGGCGGGTTTCGCGGCAATCTCGATATCGATGCGCAAATGGTACCTTACGCACTGAAATGCAATGGAAATTGGCCATATTGGGGCCAGACGGTTCTATTGAACGTTTATTTCATCTTAACGAATGCTGCAGCGCCCGGCACCCCGCATTTTCGGTCTCAGAGAAACTGACGATAGGCGGGATTGTCCGTCTCTTCCCAATAGGGAAACCCGATAGCGTCAATATGTGCGATGAAGTCGCCACGCGTCGCCTCGGGCACCTGCACCCCCACCAGTACGCGGCCGTAGTCGGCCCCGTGGTTGCGATAGTGGAACAGCGAGATGTTCCACTCGTCCTTAAGCCCCTCGAGGAACTTGAGCAGGGCACCCGGCCGCTCGGGAAACTGGAAGCGATAGACCACTTCGTTGCCCAGATTGGTGACCCGACCGCCCACCATGTAGCGAACGTGCAGCTTGGCCACTTCGTTGTCGGTCATGTCGGTCACTTTGAGCCCATTGGCTTCAAGCAGCGCAATGATCTCGTGCTTTTCCGTGTCCCCGCGCGCCAGCTTGACGCCAACAAAGATCTTGGCGGTGGCCCCCGGCGCAAAGCGATAGTTGAATTCGGTGATCGAGCGCTGGCCCAGTAGTCGGATGAAGGCGCGATAGCTGCCTGGTCGCTCGGGAATCTCGACGGCCAGCAGCGCCTCTGCCCTCTCGCCGATCTCGGCCCGCTCGGCCACATAGCGCAGCCGGTCAAAATTGACATTGGCGCCCGAGTTGATGGCGATCAGCGCCCCCTCGGGGGCATCCCCCCGCTCCACCTGCCGCCGCAGGCCGGCCAGCGCCAAAGCGCCGGCAGGCTCGGCAATGGCGCGATGGTCGTCAAAGATGTCCTTTATCGCCGCGCAGATCTCGTCAGCTGTCACGGTCACGATATCATCGAGCAGGTCGCGGCAGATGCGGAACGTCTCGTCGCCAACCTGCCGAACCGCCACGCCGTCGGCAAACAGGCCTACCTGGTCGAGCGCCACAGGGTGGCCAGCGGCAATGGCCGCCTTCATACTGGCGGCTTCCTCGGGCTCCACCCCGATCACCCGGATCTCGGGGCGCAGGAATTTGACGAAGGCGGCAATGCCTGCCGCCAGCCCGCCGCCGCCAACCGGCACATAGATGGCGCCGATCGGCCCCGGATGCTGGCGCAGCAGCTCCATGCCGATGGTGCCCTGGCCGGCAATGACATCGGGATCATCGAACGGATGGACCACCACATAGCCGTGCCGACTGGCCAGTTCGGCCGCATGGGCGCGCGCCGCGTCAAAGCCGTCGCCGAACAGCACCACCTCGCCGCCCCGCTTGCGCACCGCGTTGATCTTGATCGCGGGCGTGGTGGTTGGCATCACCACGATGGCGCGGATACCCAGGCGATGTGCCGACAGGGCAACGCCTTGGGCGTGATTGCCTGCCGACGCACAGATTACGCCCCGCGCCCGCTCTTCTGCGCTGAGCTGGGCAATTCGATTGTGCGCCCCACGAATCTTGAACGAGAACACCGGCTGCATGTCTTCGCGCTTGAGCAGCACGTTGGCGCCCAGCCGTTCCGACAGCATCGGCATAGGGTCAAGCGGTGTTTCCTGGGCCACCTCGTAGACAGACGAGGTCAGGATGCGGCGAACATAGTCCTGCATGTCAGGCACTCCGGAATTGTCCGCGGAGCAACGCCCATGGGTGTGATTTGTCAACCGTATCGGTGCCATGCGCGCCTCGGCCTCTTGGCGCCGGTGCCATTTTCGCACTTTGGCGCGCCACTGACAGGAACTGTCACGCTGAGTTGCGATGTCTATTGCCTGCCGCCGGTTAAGAACATCCCCGTGGCAACGCAAATTGGGCGCGGGAGATCAGGCAAAATTGCATGGCCGATATGTCTCAATCAAACGATTGATTGGTTTGGGGGATGAGTGTATTGAACTCGCCGAAAGAGGTCACATGCACAGCGATAGCCAGCCCACCATCAAGCGCGAAAGTGGCGATTGCCGTCGGCTCAATATTGCCGCAGCCGCCCGCGCCATCATTGTAGAAAAAGGTCTCGAAGGTCTGCGTACCCGCGACATCGCAGACCGAGTCGGCATCAACATCGCAACGCTGCACTATCACGTGCCGTCCAAGGAAGCGCTGATCGCTCTGGTCGCCGAAAGCCTTCGCGATGACTTCCGCACGCAGAGCCTGCGCCGGTCCCGCGAGGGAAAATCCGCGCTGCAGCGGCTACAAATCGAATTCGACGAATTTCGCGAGACCGTGCACGAAACGCCCGAACTGATCATTGTGCTGACTGCTCTGATCGAGAAGGCCCGTCGTCATCCCGAGATCGGCACGATCATGACGCCGCTCTACACGCATTGGCGCCACCAGTTCGCCGAGATCTTCCGCACCGGAATCGCCGATGGCTCGTTCCGCGCCAATCTCGATCCCGACGCCGCTGCCCTGATTACCACCGGCGCGCTGTCTGACTACTGGCGTCAGTGGACCGTATCACCCGCGTCGATCGACCAGGTCATGGCCGAGCTCGTGCGTGCCTTCATTGCTTCCCAAATTCCCGTATCATCCAAGGACCGTTCGTAATGTCTACTCCAAACTCGCCCCATGGCGCGCCGGACGCGCCCGATCCGCGCCGCTGGCCTGCGCTGTTCGTGCTGCTTATCGCCAATTTCATGAACCTGATCGATGTCACCATCGTCAATGTAGCGCTCCCGTCCATGCGCACGGGGCTCAATGCCTCAGACAACCAGATCGAATGGGTTGTCGCCGCCTACATCCTGGCCTTCGCCCTTGGCCTGCTGCCGTTCGGCCGGTTGGGCGATATCCTGGGCCGTACAACGCTGTTTCTTTGGGGTGTGGCTGGCTTCACGGTCGCCTCGGCCCTGTGCGGCATGGCGCCCAACATCGAATTTCTGATTATCGCCCGCGTGATCCAGGGCCTGGCCGGCGCCATGATGACGCCCCAGGTGCTGGCCATCGCCACGGTGACCTTCCCGCCCCACGAACGCGGTCAGGCCTTCTCGCTGTTCGGCCTGTCGGCTGGCCTGGCCGCAGTCTGCGGCCCCATCCTGGGCGGCGTGCTCGTCTCGGCCAATCTGTTCGGCCTGGAGTGGCAGCCCATTTTCCTGGTCAACATTCCCATCGGCATTGCCGCAGTGGTGGCCGGCTGGTTCCTCATCCCGCGCTTGCCGGGCCACGCTACGCTGCGCAATGACTATGTCGGCATTGGCCTGTTTGGCGCCGGCATTCTGGCCGTCGTGTTTCCCATCATCGAGGGGCGCGCCTATGGCTGGCCCCTGTGGGCTTTTGCCATGATCGCCGCCGGCTTTGCTCTGTTGGCCGTGTTCGTGTTGTGGACCCGGCATCGCGCCGCCGTTGGCCAGTCGCAACTGCTCAACTTCGACCTGCTGACCAATCGGCAGTTCATGTTCGGCGCCTTCGTCACCACGATCTTTGCGTCGGGCATTCCCGGCATGTTCATGGTGGTGTCGCTGCTGCTGCAGGGTGGCTTTGATTTCACGCCGCTTGAATCGGGTCTTACCAATACCCCGTTCTCGGTCGGCGTCCTGCTGGCATCGCTGATTGCCGGCCGCTTCGGCTCGCGGCTTCTGCGGGCGCGCCTGGCGACCTCCGGGGCTCTGCTTGCCCTGGGCATCGGCTGGCTGCATTTCTACATTGCCGGTGTTGCCGACAGCATTGATCATTGGGCCTTCCTGCCGCCACTGCTGATGGCCGGTATTGGCCTGGGCCTGGGCTTTTCCTCGCTGTTCCAGCTGGTGCTGGCCAATGTGCCGCC
>JAHJOS010000466.1 GCA_018820005.1 Alphaproteobacteria bacterium
CCAGGCAATTGGTGCCATGGCCATCGGTACCGAGAGCATTGATCCAATCGACATGCTGGTCGGGCCGGGCAATGCCTTTGTGGCCGACGCCAAGCGCCAGCTCTTTGGTCGCGTCGGGATTGACCTGTTTGCCGGTCCGACCGAGACGCTGGTCATCGCTGACGAGACCGTCGATGGCGAGCTCTGCGCTACCGACCTGCTCGGTCAGGCTGAGCATGGGCCCACCACCCCCGCGATCCTGCTGACCAATTCAGAAAAACTCGCACGCGAGACCATGGCGGAGATCGAGCGCCTGCTCGAAATCCTCCCGACTGGCGAGATTGCCCGCAAGTCGTGGGCGGACTTCGGCGAAGTCATTGTCTGTGAAAGCTATGACGAGATGCTGGCCGAAGCCGACCGCATCGCCTCTGAACACGTGCAGGTCATGACCGACCGCGACATCTGGTTCCGCGATAACCTGACCAATTATGGTGCCTTGTTTCTGGGGCCGCGCACCAATGTCGCCTATGGGGACAAGGTCATTGGCACCAATCATACCCTCCCCACGATGAAGGCAGCGCGCTATACGGGTGGTCTGTGGGTGGGGAAATTCATGAAGACCTGTACGTGGCAGACGGTCACGACCGATGAGGCGTCGGCGATGATCGGCGAATACGGCTCGCGCCTGAGCATGCTCGAAGGCTTTGTCGGCCACGCTGAGCAGGCCAATATACGCGTTCGCCGCTACGGCGGCCGCAATGTACCCTATGGTACCGGTGCGACCCCGCGCGTGGAGGCAGCCCAATAGCATGACCTTGCCGCGTACCCCCAGTTTCCGCCTCGATGGGCGACGTGCCCTGGTTACAGGGGGCACGCGCGGCATCGGCCTGGGAGCAGCCGTTGCGTTGGCGGAGGCGGGGGCCGTAGTGACAATTGCCGCGCGAACCGCCACTGATGTCGAAGCCGTCGTCAACGAGATGGCGCGCGCTGGCTTTACGGCCGAGGGGGTGGCACTCGATATCACCGATGTTGAGACCGTTCGGGCCTTCATCAACGAGGTCGACCCATTCCAGGTGCTGGTCAATTCGGCTGGTACCGCTCGGCATTCGAGCTTTGCCGAAATCACGCCTGCCAGCTATCAGGCCGTGATGGATCTCAACCTGTCGGCAACACTGTTCGTTTCCCAGGCCGTGGTTGCCAAATTGATCGCAACGCAGCTGCCAGGATCGGTCATCCATATCTCCTCGCAAATGGGCCATGTCGGTGGACCCGATCGTGCACTTTATGCGGCCAGCAAATTTGCTGTTGAAGGCCTGAGCAAGGCCATGGCGATTGAGCTGGGGCCGCACAATATCCGTGTCAACACGATCTGCCCCACTTTCATCGAGACCGAAATGACGGCAAAGAACCTTAGCGACCCGGCGTTTCGCAACTGGGTGCTGTCCAAGATCAAGCTGGGACGCCTTGGCCGGATCGAAGACATCATGGGCCCGATCGTCTTTCTGGCCTCCGACGCCGCGGCCCTGGTAACGGGCGCTTCTCTCATGGTGGATGGCGGATGGACATCGGAGTAAAAAAACCGGGCGTCACCTCCAGTCAGGTCGCCGAGCATGCCGGGGTCTCGCAGTCCGCCGTCTCACGCACCTTTACGCCGGGCGCTTCGATTTCCCCCAAGACCCGGCAAAAGGTCCTGGCCTCGGCCAAGGAGCTGGGCTATCGGCCCAATGCCATTGCCCGCTCGCTGATCACCAGCCGTTCGCGCATCATCGCCGTCGTCATGGCCTATCTCGAAAACCTCTTTTATCCAGATGTGCTCGAAGAGCTCGGCCGGGCCCTGGCCGCCGAGAACTATCACCTGCTGCTGTTTACCGGCTTCATGGACCGCGACAGCGATCCGGTGTTTGACCAGCTTATGCAGTATCGCGTTGACGGCATCATTCTGGCCTCAACGTCGCTGTCATCCGAACTGTCGGAGGAATGCGCAACCGCCGGCATCCCGGTCGTGCTGTTCAACCGGACGACAGAACGCGACGCGGTTTCCAGTGTCACGACGCGCAACAGGGAAGGGGGCAAGCGTATTGCCGACTTCTTGGTGGCCGGCGGCCACAAGAGCTTTGGCTATATCGCCGGCCTTGAGAACTCCTCCACCAATCGCGACCGCTTTCAGGGCTACACAGAGGGTCTGGCGGCCAACGGCGTTACCAATATCGTTGTCGAGACCGGAAATTACTCGCGTCCCGAGGCGGAGGCCGCTGCGCGCAAGATTCTGTCGCGTCCC
>JAHJOS010000467.1 GCA_018820005.1 Alphaproteobacteria bacterium
ACCCGCCATCCCACCATCGCCAATGGCCGCATCCGCCTGGTGCTGGTGCTGCTCTCGCCCGCCCATCGCCCGATCCAGACCACGCGCGACCTGCCCGGCTTCTGGGCCGGATCCTGGGCCGATGTCGCCAAGGACCTCAAAGGCCGCTATCCGCGCCACCCCTGGCCCGACGAGCCCGCCAAGGCCCGCCCCACCGCAAGGGCCAAGCCAAGGGGGACCTAGGGACAATAAAGGCCCCGGATCACTCCGGGGCCTTTCATTCACTCAGCCGGCGTGAAGTTCAGCGCCACGCCATTGATGCAGTAGCGCAGGCCCGTGGGCGGCGGGCCATCGGGGAACACATGCCCCAGATGGCTGCCGCAGGTGGCGCAATGGCACTCGGTGCGCACCATGCCATAGCTGCGGTCTTCGGTATTTTCCACCGAGCCGGGCAGCGGATCGTTAAAGCTCGGCCAGCCGGTGCCGCTCTCGAACTTCAGCGTAGAGCCGAACAGCGGCGTGTCGCAGCCGGCGCAGCTGAAGGTCCCCTGGCGCTTCTCGTGCAGCAGGGCGCAACTGCCCGGCCGTTCCGTACCGTGCTGGCGCATCACCTGATACTGTTCCGGCGTCAGTCCGGCCCGCCACTCGGCATCGGTGCGGGTCACTTTGAAAGCATGGGCATCCATGGCTTTACTCCTTTTGTCGCCTTGTCATTCGCGCGCAATATAGGATCAGTTACACCTCTATCCTAGAGCCCGCGCCATCACTTCGGGCTGTCTCCATGCACGGGCTTGCCATGACCTACCTCACATCGATCGAGCAGCTGGAAGCGCTCTATTCACCTGCGCCAGCAGCTGCCTCGACCACCAAAGTGGCGCAGGCCATGACCCCGCACTATCGCCGCCTGATCGAGGCCAGCCCCTTTGCCGCCCTCGCCACCGTGGGGCCGGAGGGCATCGATTGCTCGCCGCGCGGCGACCAGCCCGGCTTTGTGCGGGTGCATGATGACACTACGCTGATGATGCCCGACCGGCGCGGCAACAACCGCATCGATTCGCTGCGCAATATCGTGCGCGACCCGCGCTGCGCCTTCCTGTTCCTGCTGCCGGGCTCGGGCACCACCTTCCGCGCCAATGGCCGCGCCCGGCTCAGCATTGACCCAGATCTGCTCGCCAGTTTCGCCGTCGAGGGCAAGGCGCCCCGTTCCGTGATCGTGATGACGATCGACGAGCTCTATTTCCAGTGCGCTCGCGCCATCGTGCGCTCGGAACTGTGGAACCCCGATCGCCACATCGATACCAGTACCTTGCCGACCCCGGGCGAAATCCTCGCCGCCATGACCGACAACCAGGTTGGCGGCGTCGCCTATGACCAGGCCTGGCCGGAACGCGCCAGACAGACCATGTGGTAACGCCATTACCGCATCAGTACCGGTAACAAACCGGATTGTAACAGGCTGGCCCGACGGCAGGAGCGGGCCAGCCTGAAGCCCTTAGGCCGCGTCGCGTTCGGCGGACTGCCGCCCTGCCCGAAGCGTGTGCGCATACCAGGACAACTCGTCGAGCATCGTCGTGACCGTCGGCGCCAGATAGGGATAGTCGGCAAAATCCTTGCCCTCGCGCAGCATGCCAATCAAAGGTTCCATATTGATATGGACAGCCTTTTTGAGCGGCACGATATCGAGTTCGATCGCGATCAGCCGCAATTGTTCGACGGCTCGCGCCCCACCCACCGCGCCGTAACCGACAAAGGCCGCCGGCTTCCGGTTTGGCTCGGCATAGAGGTAGTCCATCGCGTTCTTGAGCACGCCGGAAATGGCGTGATTGTACTCGGCTGTGATGAAGACATAGCCATCCAGCTCGGCAATCTTGTTGGCCCATTTGCGCGCTTCCGGCGTCTCGATGGGCACATAGGCCGGCGAGGCCACGGCATCAAAAAACGGTAGCGGAAAATCCCTGAGGTCAACGATTTCGGTTTCGAAATCCTGTCTGGCGGCGGCCTGCTCAGCCACCCAGCCCGCGACCCGTTCGCCGAAACGGCCTTGGCGTGTGGTGGAAATGATGATGCCGATTCGTGGCTTGGTCATGATGTCGGTCTCTTTTACTGCGTAAGGAGCGAATAGAAATCTGGTCACTGAACGTAACTGACACTATATTGGTGACCGACTGCACTGCTCACAAGACGGCACTTTTTCCTGCCCGGAGGCACCCTATGGAAACGATAGGCACCCTGACGAAACCACCACGCACCCATGAGGAGTGCACCAGCGTTGCGGTCCCCATGATCGAGGTTATCGGGCGGATCAGCGGCAAGTGGTCACTTTACGTCATCCTGGCACTGATGCACGGCCCGATGCGTTTCTCGCAGTTGCGGCGGGCGCTCAATGGCATCTCCCAGAAGATGCTGACCCAGACATTGCGGGAGCTGGAGGAGGACGGCATCGTCCACCGCACAGTGACCCCGATCATACCGCCGCGCGTGGACTATGAACTGACTGCCATGGGCCGCGAACTGCAGGATCCGCTGGCTGCGATTCAGGCCTGGACCGCGCGCAACAGCGCCGATGTTGCCAAGGCACGCGAGCGCTATGCCG
>JAHJOS010000468.1 GCA_018820005.1 Alphaproteobacteria bacterium
GACTATCCTGATGCGTTTGGCTTCTGGAACCGCATCTCCTCGGTCGGCTACTACATCACCTTCGTGGCCATGGCTGTGTTCTTCTACGCCACCTGGGAAGCCTTCAAGCGCAAGCGTCCGGCTGGTGATAATCCCTGGGGCGATGGTGCCACCACTCTGGAATGGACGCTGAGCTCCCCGCCACCGTTCCACCAGTTTACGACACTGCCGCGTATCGACTCCACGAACGCACACTAAAATCTATCGGGCCGCGTTCGCGCGGCCCGTTCAATGACGCAAGGAAAGCTAGGCCTGTGGCTCTTACCGACGACAGCACCCATCTCCCGGCCATGACGGGCGAAGCACGCGTCGAGGATTACCTCGCGCTGCTCAAGCCCAATGTCATGCAGCTGGTGGTGTTTACTGCCATCGTCGGGCTTCTGGTCGCTCCCGGCGGGATCAATCCGCTAATCGGTTTTATTGCGGTGGTCTGCATTGCGATTGGCGCCGGTGCCTCCGGTGCCCTCAATATGTGGTACGATGCCGACATCGACGCCATCATGAGCCGCACAGTCAATCGCCCCATTCCGGCCGGCCGGATTTCGGGTGGCGAGGCATTGATCTTCGGTGTCGTGCTCTCGGTTTTCTCGGTGACCCTATTGGGTCTGGCAACCAATTGGGTAGCCGGTGGCCTTTTGGCCTTCACCATCTTCTTTTATACCGTCGTCTACACAATGTGGCTCAAGCGCTCGACGCCCCAGAACATCGTCATCGGCGGTGCCGCCGGCGCCTTCCCGCCGATGGTGGGCTGGGCAGCCGTAACTGGCACAATCAGTGTCGAGAGCATCGCGCTTTTCCTGATCATCTTCCTGTGGACGCCGCCCCATTTCTGGGCGCTGGCGCTCTATAAGCAGTCTGACTATGGCGCCGCCGGCATTCCCATGATGCCCAACGTTAGGGGTGTGGCCTCCACCAAGCGTCAGATCTTTGCCTATAGCATATTGCTCGCGGCTGCCGGCCTCTTGCCGACGCTGCTGGGCTTCGCTGGGTTGGTCTATACCGTCGTTGCCGTGGCTTTGGGCGCTGGCTTCCTGTGGTACGCCACGCGTCTGCTCATGACGGGCGATGATGTGCCCATGCGCAAGTCGGCCCGCACCCTGTTCAACTTTTCGCTGATCCACCTGTTCGTGCTGTTCCTGGGTCTGCTGTGCGACAATCTTCTAACGCGGTTTGGAGGCTTTGGCGCATGAGTGCACCAGATGAAATTCGTGCCGTAGAACTGCAGACTCCCGAAGTACTCGCTGCGCGCGCCAAAATTCGGCGCCGGCGCTCGATTGCTTTGGCAATCGCCCTGGCCTTGTTTGCCGTCACCTTCTACACGCTGACCATCGTCAAGATGGGGCCGGCCCTGTTTGATCGGGCGCTGTGATGGCCGAGATGACCCAGTCGACACAGCCTGGAATCAACCGCGGTAATCGTCGGGTGGCCTTCTTGGGCCTGGGCATTGCCATGGGCATGGTGGGCCTGGCCTATGCTTCGGTGCCGCTCTATCAGATGTTCTGTCAGGCAACCGGCTTTGGCGGCACAACCCAGCGCGCCAGCGACAATCCCAAGGGCCTGATCGCCCGACAGATGAAGGTGCGGTTCGATTCCAATGTGGCCAATGAGCTGCCCTGGACCGTGCAACCGGCAGCCGCCATCACCGACAGGATCGGCGCCGTTGACACCGTTAATTTCGTCGCGACCAATCTCTCCGACAAGTCGATGACCGGCCGGGCAATTTTCAACGTGTCGCCGGAACGGGCAGGGGCCTACTTCAACAAGATCGAATGCTTCTGTTTCACAGAGCAGACGTTGCAGCCTGGCGAGACGGTGGAAATGCCCATCGTATTCTTCATCGACCCAGAACTTGATACCAATCAAGAACTCGCCACCATCAAAGAGATCACGCTCTCTTACACTTTCTACGCTTCAGACAACGAGGGAAGCTGACCATGGCCGGAATAGCCAAAAACCACGACTATCACATGGTAGAGCCAAGCCCGTGGCCGTTTGTCGGCTCGGTATCGGTCCTGATCATGGCCATGGGTGGCGTCTTCTGGATGCACCATTGGACCCCATGGGTGTTCTTCATCGGCTTCGCCGGTGTGCTCTACACCATGTACGCCTGGTGGAGCGACGTGATCAAGGAAGCCAACAATGGCCACGATCACACGGCCGTGGTTCAGATGCACCATCGCTACGGCATGATGCTGTTCATCGCCTCCGAAGTGATGGTGTTCTTCGGCTTCTTCTGGGCCTATTTCGACGGCTTTTTCCGCCTCGATGACGTGGAACAATATGCCCGCGTTGCCGCCTCGGGCGGCGTCTGGCCGCCGATGGGCGTGGAGCTGTTCAACCCCTTCCACCTGCCGCTGTTCAACACGCTGCTGCTGTTGACGTCGGGCACGACGGTGACCTGGGCCCATCATGCGTTGCTCGAGGGTGACCGCGAGGGCCTCAAGTGGGGTCTGGTCCTCACCATCATTCTGGGTGCTGTGTTCACCTGCGTGCAGATGATCGAGTACTCTGAGGCTGGCTTCAGCTTCGCCGGCAATATGTATGGCGCGACCTTCTTCATGGCGACGGGCCTGCACGGACTGCATGTGTTGATCGGTACCATCTTCCTGGCGGTTTGCCTGATCCGCGCGCTGCGCGGCGACTTTACCCCTGAGCGTCACCTGGGCTTTGAATTTGCGGCCTGGTACTGGCACTTCGTGGACGTGGTCTGGCTGTTCCTGTTTGCCTCCATCTATGTGTGGGGCAGCTGGGGCGTGGCGATCCACCACTAGGGTCGGCCCCAACGCTTCTTTCGGGGCGCAGCGGCAAGCTGCGCCCCTTTCCATTTGGAGGACACCTTGGCTCAGCCTTCGCCGTTCGTTGCCGGATTGCTCTGCCGCTGCCCGCGCTGTGGCGAAGGCCCGCTGTTCAAGGGCTATCTCAAGGTGGCTCCAAGCTGCACTTCCTGCGGTCTCAACCTGAGTTTTGCCGATAGCGGTGATGGGCCCGCGATCTTTGTGATCTTTCTTGTGGCGCCGATCGTGATCCTGTTGGCATTGGTCGTGGGTGCTGCGTTCAACCCGCCGCCCTATGTGCATTTGATGCTCTGGATCCCCACAACCATCGTGTTGTCGCTGGCACTGCTGCCCCCGTTCAAGGGCGTTCTGGTCGCCCTGCAGTATCGCAACGATGCCCATGAGGGCCACCAATGACCGCCAGCCGTAAACTCGGGCCGGTGATGACGGGTACCTTCGTGGTCCTGATGCTGGCGTTGGCTGCCGTCTGCGCCTGGCTGGGCACTTGGCAGATGCATCGCCTCGCCGAGAAGGAGGCTTTGGTCGCCGCAGTAGCGCAAAGGCTCGACGCCGCGCCGATCCCGGTTCCGGAGGCACAGCAGTGGCCGGGGCTGGACCTTGCCGGCCTCAATTTTCAGCCCGTGAGCCTGACCGGCGCCTTCCGCTACAATCAGACCGTCACTGTTTTCACCAGTCTTGCCAATGCGCGCGGCAAGGCATCGGGCCCCGGCTATTGGGTGATGACGCCCTTCGTTCTCACGACGGGGGGAACGGTCTTCGTAAACCGCGGCTTTGTCCCCGAAGCGCTGCAGGAAACAGCCGTTACCGATCCAGAGGGCGATGAGACCCAGGTCACCATCACAGGATTGCTGCGCCCCAGCGAGGCCGCCGGCTTCATGACGCCTGCGCCAGATACGTCCAACCGGGTGGAGTGGGTGCGCGACACCCTTCGCCTGGCGGCAATGGCAGATCCCGCGCTGGCGCCCGTTGCACCTTTCTATGTGGATATGCCCGCAGGTGCGCCCGCGCAGTTGCCGCAAGGCGGGGAGACGGTCGTCGAGTTTCCCAATAATCATCTCGGTTATGCCTATACCTGGTTCGGCTTCGCCATCGTCGCGGTCGTGATGCTGGGGTTCTGGCTTTTCCGCCAACGAGCGGCAAATAAGGACTGATCTTGCAAACTTGCGGTTCGGCCCCGGTTTGACTAGGTTGCAACTATTCTAAAAGGGCTCCTTCCCCGAATGCAGTTTGTCTCAACGCGCGGTCAGGCGCCCGTGCTCGGCTTCTCTGACGCAGTTCTCGCCGGTCTGGCATCAGATGGCGGTCTCTATGTTCCCCAGTCCTGGCCCCAGGTCAGCGCCGCTGAGATTGCCGGCTTCGCTGGCAAGCCTTATGCCGATGTCGCCTATGCCATCATCAGCCGGTTCACCGGGAATGAAATAGCGCCGGCCAAGCTCAAGCAGATCCTGGATGAAGCCTATTCGTCCTTCCGGCATCCTTCGGTGGCGCCCCTGCTCGAGATCGAGCCGGGCCACTTCGTGCTCGAGCTGTTTCACGGGCCCACGCTGGCGTTCAAGGACGTCGCCATGCAGTTCCTCAGCCGCGTGATGGACCATATCCTGGCCGAACGTGGCCTCAAGGCCACCATCGTTGGGGCGACATCGGGCGATACCGGCTCAGCTGCCATCGAGGCTTTCCGCGGGCGCGATACCACCGACATTTTCATCCTGCATCCCAGTGGCCGCACATCCCCGGTGCAGCGCCTGCAGATGACCACCGTGCTCGATGCGAATGTGCACAACATTGCCATCGACGGCACGTTTGACGACTGCCAGAACATCGTCAAGGCGATGTTCAACAACCATCGCTTCCGCGATCGTGTCCGTCTGTCAGGCGTCAATTCGATCAACTGGGGCCGCATCGTCGCGCAGATCGTCTATTATTTCACTGCCGCCGTTTCGCTGGGGTCGCCGCATCGTCCGGTCAGCTTCACGGTCCCGACCGGCAATTTCGGCGATATTTTTGCCGGGTACTGTGCCAAGGCCATGGGTCTGCCGATCGACAGGCTGGTAATCGCCACAAATGCCAACGACATCCTGCGGCGCACCATGGAAACCGGTCGCTACGAGATGGATGGCGTCCAAGCCACCATCAGCCCGTCGATGGATATCCAGATTTCGTCCAACTTCGAGCGGCTGCTGTTTGAGGGCGCCGGGCGCGACGCCACGGCTGTCGTGCGCATGATGGACAGCCTCAAGCAGTCTGGTGGCTTTGCCCTGCCAGCCAATGCGTTGGCTGACATCCGACGCGACTTCGCCGCGGCAACGACGGACGAGGCGGCAACCAAGGCGACAATCGCCCGCGTTCTGGCCTCAAGCGGCTATCTGCTCGATCCGCACTCGGCGGTGGGCGTCAATGTTGCCCAGCAACAGCCGCACAATGGCGTGCCCATGGTCACGCTGGCGACAGCGCATCCGGCCAAGTTTCCGGCTGCGGTCAAACAGGCTTCCGGTGTTGATCCGGCTTTGCCGGCGTGGCTCGCCGACCTCTATAGCCGCGAGGAGCGCCTGAGCGTCCTTGCCAATGATCAACAATCAGTCGAAGATTTCATTTCAGCGCGCACGCGCGCTGCCTAGCGACCAAGAAGACCGGGCGGTCGCTTGATCGCCGGGTCTGGGGAGACTCTCGAGTGAGCGTACAATCGACGACCCTGGACAATGGCATGGTGGTCCTGACCGACGACATGCCACACCTCGAAAGTGCCTCTTTGGGTGTCTGGGTCAAGGCTGGTGCCCGTTCTGAACGCAAGTCCGAGCATGGCATATCTCATCTGCTCGAACACATGGCGTTCAAGGGGACGACGTCCCGCAATGCCCTGACGATCGCCGAGGCAATCGAGAATGTGGGCGGGGATCTCAACGCGGCGACCTCTATTGAGCACACCGGATATTTTGCCCGGGTCCTCAAGGAAGATGTGGTTCTGGCCGCCGATATTCTGAGCGACATTCTGCAGAATTCGTTGTTTGACGAGGATGAACTCACCCGCGAGAAACAGGTGATCGTGCAGGAGATCGGCGCCGCCCGCGATAATCCCGACGACCAGGTGTTCGATCTGTTCCAGGCGGCGGCGTTCCCAAGCCAGCCGATTGGCCGCACCATTCTGGGCACCGTGGACTCGGTGCGGGAATTCAATCCCGACACCATCCGCAAGTATATGAACCGAAACTATGTCGGCGATCATATGGTGATGGCCGCCGCAGGCAATGTCGACCATGATGGTCTGGTCAATGTCGCGCGCGAACACTTCGCCAGCCTCAAGCCCAACGGCGCGCCCGCGCCGCAACGGGCGGTCTATCAAGGCGGGCAGGAACGCCTCGTCTCCGAGCACGAGCAGGCCCATATCGTTATCGGTTTCGAAGGGCGCGCCTATAACGCCGACGGCTTTTATGCGGCACAGGTGCTGGCATCCATTCTGGGCGGCGGCATGAGCTCCCGCCTGTTCCAGGAAGTGCGCGAGAAGCGCGGTCTGTGCTATTCGGTCTATTCTTTCCACTGGGCCTTTGCCGATAGTGGCGTCTTCGGTGTCGCTGCGGCGACTGGCGAGGACGAAGTGGCCGATCTTGTTCCCGTAGTGCTGGATGAACTCAAGCGCGCCACCGAGAGCATTACCGAGGAAGAAGTGATCCGGGTGCGCAACCAGATCCGGGCCGGGCTCCTGATGTCGCTGGAAAGCCCGTCTGCGCGTGCGGGTCAGCTTGCGCGCCAGCAGATCCTGTGGGGGCGTCCGATCCCGATGCAGGAAACGGTTGGGCGCATCAACGCCATCACCACCCGCCGGGTGCAGGAAGTCGCAGAACAGATCTTTACGACTGGAGCGCCCACGCTGGCAGGCATTGGCCCCATCGGCAATCTGGCCGATGTCGAGGCCATTGGCGACCATCTCAAACGCTGATTGGGTCGACAATTGCTGTGGCCCTGGTCGTCGCCAGCATCGCTGATTACCCTGAACGGCCAGAACATGTCGCTGCGGCTGCCGCATTTGGCCGACTACGACCAGTGGTACCACTTGCGCCTGGGAAGCCAGGACTTCCTGCGCCCGTTCGAGCCGCGCTGGACCGAGGCCGACCTGGGGCGACGCATATTTGTCAGCCGCGTCAAACGTGCCCGCCAGGAAGCTGAAGAGGGTACGGACTATTCGTTTTTTGTCTTCCTGCCGGACGGTAGGCACGAAACCCTCGTGGGGGGCGTGACGCTGTCCAATGTGCGCAGGCGCGCAGCCCAATTTGTCAATCTCGGCTATTGGATGGGCAAGCAATATGCCGGCAGGGGGCTGATGACCCAGGCCGTGTCGCTCTGCCTGCCCTTTGTTTTCGAGACGCTCGACCTGCATCGAATCCATGCCGCCTTCCTGCCCGGTAACGCGTCGTCGCGTCGAGTGCTCGAGAAAAATGGCTTTGTTGAAGAGGGCTTTGCCGAAAAATATCTGCAGATCAACGGACGCTGGGAGGACCATGTAATGTTCGGTCTGACCCGGGAACGCTATGAACAGGCGCGGTACCTCGACCGACGGGCATGAACCTGTTGCGGTTTGGCCACAGTGCGCTAACCTTGCCGCTGGCGACTTTCCCCGCTACCAAAGATCGCTCCCATTCAGGGGCGCCGCCTGGCCGGCTCCAGCCGAATATGTTGGCTGGGAGGTTTGGCTGCCACAATGATGCCCACCGCAGGATTTAGTCGCTCTTGATGCGTCACTTACATGCACTCGCGATGTGTTTTGCGTTCGCGCTGGCATTGCTCGCCCCCGCCGCCGCGCTCGAAGTCATTTCGGTTCCTGACGACGTCAATGCCGTCAGCCTGTCGGACGTCGTTGAAGTCGTGCCGGGACAGGAAGGACGCGTGCAGCTTTCGACCGCGCCCGGCGAAGACGGAATTATTCGCCGCATCGAAGTGCTGGCCTCCGAGCAGGGGACCAATCCCAGCTACGGCCTGTTTGCCTTGCGCAATGACAGCGATCAGCAGATCGAGCGGCTGCTGGTGGCACCATTTTTCCGCCTGCCAGGCTCGGGAATCATCCAACCTGATCTGGGCGATGATCGGGTG
This sequence comes from Alphaproteobacteria bacterium, assembly GCA_018820005.1. Classification (GTDB taxonomy): domain Bacteria; phylum Pseudomonadota; class Alphaproteobacteria; order Rhizobiales; family Devosiaceae; genus Devosia. The sequence goes on from JAHJOS010000468.1 coordinate 7,914, forward strand.
TCCGCATTGACACCAAGCGCCGGCATTCGCCCTGTTCGGCTGACCGACAGCGAAGCCGATGTCTTTGAAGTCACCCTCGACCCCGGCGCTACGGTGACCTTCGTGGCCGAACTGCGTGGCGCCAGCCTGCCCGAACTCTACCTGTGGCAGCCCAACGCCTACCGCGACTATGTGAACTCCTTCACGCTGTTCCGCGGTGTGGTGCTCGGCGTCGCTTCGCTGGCTGCTGTGTTTTTGACGATCATGTTTGTGGTCAAGGGGCGCGGCGTCTTCCCCGCGACGGCCGCCTTTGCCTGGGCCGTGATGGCCTATCTGCTGATCGATTTTGGCCTCATGGGACGTTTACTTGGCCTGTCTGCCAGTGGCGTGCAGCCGC
>JAHJOS010000469.1 GCA_018820005.1 Alphaproteobacteria bacterium
CGAAGACCACGAACTCGCCGTCGGCGATCTCGAGATCGACGCCATGGATGATGTCGGTCTGGTCGAACGACTTGCGGATATTGCTCAGCGATAGACCTGCCACGAAAAACTCCTTCAGCCCTTGATGCCGGCCCCGGCCAGACCCTGCACATAATAGCGTTGCAGGGGCAGCAGCAGGGCGATGGGGATCAGGGCGGTGATGACCGAAACCGCAAACAGCTGGTTCCAGATGGTCTGATATTGTTGCTGGAAGGCGGCCATGCCGACCTGGATGACCTTGAACTGCTGGCTGGGCATGGCCAGCAGCGGCCAGAGGAAGGCCTCCCACTGGAAGATGAACAGCAGCAGCGCGGCGCTGATGCAGGTGGGCAGCGAGAGCGGCACATAGATGCGCAGCAGGATATCGAGCCAGCTGACCCCATCGAGCCGGGCCGCTTCGGCATAGTCGCGGGGGACCTGGCGGAAGAACTGGTAGAACAGGAAGATCGCCAGGCCATTGGCCACGCTGGGCACGATCAGCGCTGCGATATTGTCGAGCCAGCCGAGCTGCTGGGTGACGGTATAAAGGGGCAGGGCGATGGCCTCGAACGGCAGCATGAAGCTGATGATCACGGCGGTGAGCACGAATTTCTTGCCCTTGAAGTCGAACATGGCAAAGGCAAAGCCGGCCGCGCCATTGACGATGAGCCCGCCCACCATGGTGACCAGCGCCACCAGCATGGTGTTGCCGATGATCGCGCCGAAGCCGCGCTCGAAGACGCCGGTATAGGCCTCAAAGGTCAGGGGCGAGGGCAGCAGCGCCTTGGGCGTGAAGGGAAAGATATCGGCAAAGACAGCGCTATTGGGGCGCAGCGAGGAGACCACGGCCCACCACAGCGGCAGCACGAAGACAAAGGCGATGGCCAGATAGGCCAGATGCCTGAGGCCAAGGCCGACCAGGGCGCGGGGGTTTTTCACTGAGCTGCTCATGAGCGTGCCTCCCGGCCCGACAGCAGCTTGAACTGCAGGCCAACGATCACCAGCAGGATCGCCACCACCACCACGATGATCGCCATGGCGCGTCCCATATCGCCAAAGACGAAGCCGGATTTATAGGCCTCGTACATCAGCACATTGGTGCTGTCGGCGGGGCCGCCCTGGGTCAGCATGAAGATCGGCGCAAAGAGCAGGAAGTTGATGGTCACATCGGCCACCAGCACGAAAAGCAGGGTGGGGCGGAGCAGGGGGATGGTGATGAAGATCAGCCGCTGCCAGGGTTTGACGCCGTCGATGCGCGCCGCGTCATAGATCTCGGGCGAGATGGTCTGCAGCCCGCCGATAATGAAGATCATCCAATAGGAAATGCCCTTCCAGGTGGCGATGGCGATGATGGAATAGAGGGCCAGGCTTTCCGAGGTCAGCCAGGGCTGGGCCGGCACGCCGCCAATGCCGATCAGCCCGTTCACCAGCCCGTCCTGGCTGAGCATGATGCGCCAGATGATGACGGCCGTGGGCAGGGACACGCCGATGGGGATCAGGAACAGCACGCGATAGAGCGTGACGCGCTTGAACTGCTGGACGTAGAGCAGGGCAAGGCCCAGGGCGAGGGCGATCTGGATGGGGTTGATCAGCAGGTTGAACCAGAAGGTCACCTGCATGGATTTCCAGAAGGTGCTGTCGGTGAGGAGCGACAGGTAATTGTCGAGCCCGACGAAGACCTGCTGGCCGCGGGCCATGTTGAAGAAGCTGTCGCTGATGGCCAGGGCGACGGGATAGAGGCGGAAAACGACAAGCCCGATCAGCGCAGGCGCTAGCAGAGCCGCAATCAGCAGTACCGGTGTGCGCGATCGGGTCATTGTCGCTTTCCTTCGGCGCCCGTCAGGAGGGGCGGGCGCCGGTTGGGTGAAACCTACTGCGCGACGCGCGCCGCAGCCGCTTCGAACTTCTGTACGGCGCTGGCCAGTGCATCGGCAACCGGCACGCCATTGGCAATGTCGACAAAGGCGGTGCGGAACGCGTCCTGCAGCTGGCCATAGGCGGCGGTGACAGGGCGGGCCTTGGCCGTGTTCAGCGAGTCATAGACGCCAAGGCGGAAGACGTTGCTGGGGAAGGCGTCATAATCAGGCGAAGTGCTGATGGTGTCGAGCAGGGGCACATAGGTGGGCAGTTGCTGGAGGCTATCGAACCAGGCCTTGGTGCCGGCGTCGCTGGTGGTCAGATAGCTGGCAAAATCCATGGCTTCGGCCTGATTGGCCGAGGCGGCATTGACGCCGACATACCAGGATCCGGTCGGTGTCACGACCGAACCGCCTTCGAAATAAGGGTAGGGCGCAACGCCGAAGTCGACGCCCGAGGCTTCCAGCCCCGGCAGGTTCCAGGTGCCGCCGGCGAACATGGCCAGCTGGCCATTGCCGAACAGCGAGGCGGCTTCGCCATAGCCCAGGCTCTTGGGGCTGACGGCCCAGCTGTTGTAGAGGTCGCTCCAGAAGGTGGCGGCCTTGGTCCAGGCTTCGCTGTCGAGATAGCCCTTGGCCGTATAGCCATCCGCGCCAATGACGGGGCTGCCCAGCGATTCACCGAAGGGTTGCAACTGATAGAGCTCACCGAACTGCTCGACGGTGAAGCCGTAGTTGGTGGTGCGGCCGCCTTCGGTCGTGGTCAGCTTGCGGGCCGCGTCGGCCACCTGTTCCCAGGTCCAGCGCTCGGTGGAGGCCAGGGTATTGACCTGATCCTGCGTCGCGGTCTCACCCTTGGTCAGCCCAGCGGGCGGGGTGATGCCGGCCGCTTCGAACTGGGCCTTGTTAAAGAACAGCACCTGGGCCGAATTGTTGATCGGAAGGGCATATTGCGTGCCCTCATATTTGCCGGCGTCGACGGCGGCTGGCACCAGCGCGGTGGTGGCGATTGCAGGATCGATGGGGGAGAGGAAGCCGCGCGAGGCATAGCTCGCCAGCAGGGGCGCATCGACATAGACCAGATCGATGCCGGCATCGGCAGAGCGCAGGCGCAGTTCGGCGACCTGGAAAAACTGGGCGAAGGGATAGGGCTGCAGATTGATGGTGACGCCGGGATGATCGGCCTTATAGGCATCGACAACCGCCTGCAGGGCGGTGGTGTCGCCACCCTCGATGACGATCATGTTGAGTGACTTATCCTGCGCCAGCGCAGTGCCGGCAAGCAGGCTGGCCGCAAGGCCAAAGGCGATGGCGAACGTCGTGGTCTTCATCTTAGGCACCCTTCAATTGGTTGAGGAAATTCGGCCGGCGGCCCAGGTCAGGGCCTGGGTCACCAGCGC
>JAHJOS010000470.1 GCA_018820005.1 Alphaproteobacteria bacterium
CAGGTTCTTCTTTGCGGCGATGATGTCCTGGGCTTCCTGCGTGGCCGAGGGGGCCACGATCACCTCGGTGAAGACCTTGACGATCTCGGTGGCCGTGGCGGCGTCGATTTCGCGATTGGTGGCGACAATGCCGCCAAATGCCGAGACCGGGTCGGTGCGCAGGGCATTGTGATAGGCGGTCAGCAGGTCGCCGGCGACGGCGACGCCACAGGGATTGGCATGCTTGATGATGGCGACGGCGGCCACTTCGGCGGCGTCGAATTCGCTCACCAGCTCAAAGGCCGCGTCGGTGTCGTTGATGTTGTTGTAGCTCAGCGTCTTGCCCTGCACCTGGGTGGCGGTGGCTACGCCAGGGCGGCTGTCGCCATTGGCATAAAAACCGGCCCACTGGTGCGGGTTTTCGCCATAGCGCATGACTTCGCGCAGCGTCCCGGCAAAGCTGCGATAGGGGATCTCGGGATAGTCGATCGCCTTGGCGAACCAGCTCGAAATGGCGCTGTCATAGGCTGCCGTGCGGGCATAGGCCTTGGCGGCGAGCTTCTGGCGCATCTCGAAGGGCACCCCGCCGGTGGCGGCAATGGACGCCAGAATGGCCGGATAGTCGGCGGGATCGACCACCACGGTCACATAGGCGTGGTTCTTGGCCGCCGAGCGCACCATGGCGGGGCCGCCGATATCGATGTTCTCGATGATGTCGTCATAGCCGGCGCCGGAAGCCACGGTCTTTTCGAAGGGGTAAAGGTTGACGGCGACCAGGTCGATGGCGCCGATCTCGTGTTCGGCCATGGATGCGGCGTGGTCAGCCTTGTCGCGCACAGCCAGGAGGCCACCATGCACCTTGGGATGCAGCGTCTTGACGCGGCCGTCCATCATTTCGGGGAAGCCGGTGAGGTCAGCGATCTCGCGCACCGCCAGGCCGGCGTCGGCGATCAGCTTATGCGTGCCACCGGTGGAGACCAGCTCCACCCCCGCGGCGCTGAGGCCTTTAGCGAAGTCGGCCATGCCGGACTTGTCAAAAACAGAAAGCAGTGCGCGCCCGACCTTGACCGTCTTGCCCATGAGGTGTGTGCCCTATCGTGGTGAGTGTGGGCGCTCGCTAGCACGAAGCGTCCCGCGCGCCAACCGGCTATTGCTGTTCGCGGGTAAAGATCCAGGCGATCTCGCCATTGGCGGTCACATCGGCCTCGAGCACCAGTTGCCGTGTCTTGTGCAGCCCGACATAGGCGGACTGGCGTACGCTTTCCTCTTCACGGAAGCTGGCGCCTTCCCACAGGAAGCTCCACACCGCGCCATTGGGCAGCACCAGGCGCACAATGGCTTCGCCGCGATTGCGCCGCACCATGACGCCGGGCGCGAGGTGGAAGCGCACTGCCAACAGGCCAGATGGTGCACCGTGGGCGATCAACCGGTCCTGTCCCACCAGGGTTGTGCCCCCCGACAGCAGCGTAATGCGGCGTTCGATGTCGACGCCAAACCGACGTGCGTACCCCGCCGTTGTCAGACACAGCAGCTGATCGGCAGTATTCAGCGTCATGGTGGGGCGCGGGGTGGATGCCGCATCTTCGGCATCGATCGTTGGAGCTGAATGGGCAACGCCCTGCCGGAACAGCGCCTGGCTGGCGCGCAGGTCTGCGGGGGCTGGGCCGCAACTGCCCAGGATCAGCTCGCTGCCATGGGAAAACTCGATGCTCAGGGCGCTGGCGTGCGCATCCGCGCCAAAGCCTGGTGGCGGCGCCAAGCCGGAGTCGGCGATGACGACGGCATCGCCGTCCCGCAGGATGCCGTAACCGCCAAGCAGCATCGAGCGGCGTCGACGGCCGGCGGCATTGGCCTGAATGGCGATGAGCACGTCGTGCGGCAGATGCCCGCCGCCATTGAAATAGACAGGTTCGCCACTCGAGAGGGTCAGGGCGTCGAGGCTGTCGTGCATCCGATCGATCTGGGCAATCAGCTCATTGCCGGCCTCGGATTTGTCGAGCGTGGCAATGCGGCGGATGCTGACCAGCTCGACCAGCAGCTGCAGTTGCAGCTTGGGATTGCGCGAAAGGTGCAGGCCGTCGCTGTCGAGCTGTTGCGCCAGCAGATTATTGAGCCGGACCACCCGTCCAGGCACGTCGGTGCGGTCACCCTGTTCGCAGAACTCGGCGCCCAGCAGGGCAATGGCGGCGAACAGTGCGTCGACGGGATCGGCGGCCAGGCGTCCGCGCAGCTTCAGGCTCTGGATCTGCGCGCCCAGCAGCCGCTGGATCGTCTTGGCCTGATCAGGCGTTGCGCCATCGAGCAGCAAGGGCAGATGGCGCAGCCAGTTCAGCACACGCTGGGCGGTGACCATGGGTGCCCAGGTGTCGGTTTCGAAGCGACCTTCGCGGCCGATCCAGTCGAGGACCAGCGTGCGCGCGAAGTGTCGCTCTCCTGCGTCGCGCACGTCGCGGAAGTGTCTCAACCAGGAAAAGCCATGCAGGTTGAGCCACCAGTCCTGGTGTTCGACATCGGCCGCAAAGGGCGACCCGCCTCTGGTTTCGATGAGCTTGCTGGCCAGAAGGTACCGCCCTGCCATCATGTCGCGAACGGCTTCGCGATCGGCAGGCCTGAGCTCGGGCAATTCCCCGGCGAAGGCATCGTCGGCCAGGCCACGCCAGGTCCAGCGCAGGATCGGCAGGGTAACCACCGCATCGGCAAGACCATAGGCGTAACGGCGCAGGCCGTGTCCCAGCCGGGCCACCACCGTCGTGCGCTTATCCGCCGCGGCCAAAGCCTGCGTCGATCCCTGCATGCCCGTCAAAAAACCAATTCCTGGACTGGCGCCATTCCCCATTGGCGCTTCTGGTTTGTTCTTTCGTCTCGTTATGTACGGCGGAAACGGGCGACGAAGAAGCCATCCATGCCGCTTTCATGCCCGCCCGGGTGCATTGCCGGGTGCGTCCGGATCGTTCCCCTTGCCGAAATCGCCTGCTGGAGATCGGGAAGTTCGTCTGGGGTCACGGGCCAAAGCGTCAGGCCTGGGAGTGACTGAAGTACCCAGTCGACCTGCTCTTCGCCTTCGGCCGGTTCGAGCGAACACACGCAATAGATCAGCACGCCCGCACTATCAAGGCAGCGATACGCATTGGCCAACAGCGCGCGCTGCAGGCGGACACGCCCAGCGACGTCGCCCACCGAGCGGTGCCAGATCACTTCGGGATGGCGCCGGAAGGTGCCGGTGGCCGAGCAGGGGGCGTCGAGCAGGACGCCCTTGAATGCCGATGCAGGGGCATAATTTCCAGCGTCGGCCACGACAGTCTTGGCGGTGTAGTCGAGCCGCGTCAGATTTTCCTTGAGGCGGTCCATGCGCTTGGCATCAGCATCAAGTGCGGTCACGTCGTAACCGGCCTTGATCAGCTGGGCGGTCTTGCCACCGGGCGCTGCACAGAGGTCGAGCACTGTATCGCCCGGATTGAGACCGAGTAGCCGCGCCGGGATGGCGGAGGCTGCGTCCTGCACCCACCACTTGCCTTCGGCAAACCCTGGCAGAGCCTCAACGGGTCGATCGCGCTGGTCGATGCGAACCGTGTCGCCAATCAGTGGTTCTGCGCCCAGCGCGTCCACCAGATCCTGATCGGCCTGTTTGAGCGTGAGGTCGAGGGGTGCGCCGGCGAGCAAGGCTGCCGAGAAACCATTGATGGCATCCTCGCCATAGGCTTCCAGCCAGGTGTCGCCAAAGGTGTCGGACAGCAGCAGATCGTCGCTGAGCATGCCGAATTTGGCCGAGTTTGCCTGGGCGCTGCGCAGGACGGCATTGATCAATCCGCTCAGATGGCGGGCCTTTGGGTCGCGCTTTGTCGCTTCGACAGCCAGAAACAATGCACTGTGGGCCCCCAGGTCGGGCAGGAATACCAGTTGTGCCAGGCTCAGGCGCAAGACGGCTTCGAAGGTGCCGGATTTGCCGGGCATGCCCTTTTCGAGCAGTGCGTGAATGATGAAATTGAGCTGCCCATGGCGACGCAGCGCCGTCGTAATCAGGCGGTTGGCGAGTGCGCGATCACGCCCATCGGCCAGGTCGGCTGCCGACAGCGGCACGAAATTATCGCCGGCCAGGACTGTCTTGAGCCGCTCGGCGGCCACGAGGCGGAGCTTGAGCCCCGCCGGTTCAGGTTTGTAAGCCACGCTTCGTTCTTATCCCCAGGGACCGCGTTGTCCGCCGTCCTCGTCGGTCCGTCCGACGGTCGGCACGCGCCAGCCGCCGCCTGCCTCACGACCGGTGCTGGTCGGGGCTGGGCGAGGCTGAGGCCTGCGGCCCTTATCGTCCACATGCATGGTCGCTGCAAGCTCGCGCAGTGCCTGAATGCGATTGCCGGTGTCCGGGTGGGTGGAAAACAGATTGTCCATGTTCTGTCCGGAGAGCGGATTGATGATGTACATATGGGCCATGGCGGGGTTGCGCTCGGCCGCGACATTGACCTGGCGTCCGGCCAGCGTGGCAATCTTTTGCAGGGCCGAGGCCAGGGCTAGCGGGTCGCTGGAGATTTCGGCACCAATGCGGTCAGCCTCATATTCGCGGGTGCGGCTGACGGCCATCTGCACCAGCATGGCGGCCATGGGCGCCAGAAATACCATCAGCAGGCGACCCACGCCGCCCATTGGGTTGTCGCGACTATTGCCCCCGCCAAAGAACAGGCCGAACTGGGCCAATGCCGAGATGGCACCAGCAAAAGTGGCCGTGATGGTCATGGTCAGCGTGTCGCGATTGCGGATATGGGCCAGTTCGTGGGCAACCACGGCAGCGACTTCGCGGGTTTCAAGATGCTTGAGCAGGCCTGCCGATACCGCCACGGCGGCGTTTTGTGGGTTGCGCCCGGTCGCAAAGGCATTGGGCTGCTCGGACTGGATCAGATAGACCGCCGGCGTGGGAAGGCCGGCCTTGCGCGAAAGAATATCGACCATGTCGTAGAGCTCGGGTACGCGGCTGCGCTCCACGGGAACCGCGTTCTGCATGCGCAGCACCATCTTGTCGGAATTCCAGTAGCCAAACAGATTGGTCGCCAGTGCAAACAGAAAGGCTATCAGCATGCCGTTGCTGCCGCCGATGAAATAGCCCACGACCATGAACAGCGCAGTCAGCGCGGCTAAAAGGACAGTGGTGCGAAAGGCATTGAACATCGGAAGCCCTTGGGTTCGTGGTGCTGAGCGATTATGTTGGGTCAACGGTGCCGCTGTGCAAGCGGCATGAGCAAAACGTAATGCGGAGCTGACGATGAGCGACAATGAAAGCGATGTCGAGGCAAGCCGTCCGCCGTTGAGCGAGGCTGCCAAAAGGGCGCTTGCCGAGGCCGAAGCGCGTCGCCGGACCATTGATGCCAATGGCGCATTTGCCCAAAAGGAGCTGGGCGGCCGCGGCGGGTTAGAGCCCTCCCGCTATGGCGACTGGGAGATCAAAGGGCTGACCAGCGACTTCTAGTGCTGCTTGAGATCGCTTAGCTGCCAGCGTTGGCGCCAACCAGATCATGCAGGCTGTAGCCTGCTGCCGATACGGCAACTGTTGCCAGCACAACAATGATCGCAGCGATCAGGCCATATTCGACGGGCGTAACACCGGCCTCATCCGTGGCAAATTTCTGGATCGCTTTGAACATGGTACGCTTTCGACACTGAACCTATGCCCAAACTATGGCGCTGCGACGCTGAACCCAGGCTGAACGGCCAAGGTACGCTCGGTTCAGTTCTGCGCCTTGGCGATGGCAGGCAGTAACTCATTTTCGAAGGATTGAGGGTCCAGCGGGCCGACATGCTTGAAGGTGATTACCCCGGCGGCATTGATCACAAAGGTCTCGGGCACACCATAGACGCCCCAATCAATCGAGACCCGGCGGTCACGGTCACTGCCCACGGCATCGTAGGGATTGCCAAGTTCAGTCAGGAAGGCGCGGGCATTTTCCGGCGCGTCGGCCTGGTTGATGCCGAAAAGGGAAACGTCGGAAAAGTCCTTGAGTGCCAAC
>JAHJOS010000471.1 GCA_018820005.1 Alphaproteobacteria bacterium
ACCAGATGCTTGAGCTGCTCTCCCTCCGCAAGGGGACCACGCTCACCAAGGAAATGTTCCTCAACCATCTCTATGGTGGCATGGACGAGCCAGAACTCAAGATCATCGACGTGTTCATCTGCAAGCTGCGCAAGAAGCTCAGCGTTGCCACCGGCGGCAAGAACTACATCGAGACCGTCTGGGGCCGCGGCTATGTGCTGCGCGAGCCGGACGAGAACGAAAGCTATTCCGAGAACGTCGCCTAACGCCATCCCAGGCTGCGTGACAGAATTGACCCCGTGCGACAGTGTCGTGCGGGGTTTTTCGTTTGCAGCGGGCATGTTGGTGATTGCCGGTTTTGTCCGATGCTGATTTTCTTGCAAACATGATCCCTGAATCGCCGACCCATCGCGCCATCAATGCTGTGTTCAAGACCGAGCAGCCGCGGCTGATCGCCGGGCTGACGCGGGTTGTGCGGGACATTTCGCTCGCTGAGGAACTGGCGCAGGACGCGCTGCTGGTGGCGCTCAAGACCTGGCCGGAGCGTGGCGTGCCGGACAATCCGGCCGCCTGGCTGATGCAGACCGCCAAGCGCCGGGCCATCGACATGTTTCGCCATCGCAGCATGGCGCGTGACAAGCTGGCCGAGATCGGCCGCGACATGGACAGTGCCGGAGATGACGCCATCGAGGCGCTGCATGAGCAGATGGACGACGAGGTCGGCGACGATCTTCTCAAGATGATTTTTACGGCCTGCCACCCGATCCTGCCGGCGGAGGCCCAGGTTGCGCTGACGCTGCGGCTGGTGGGCGGCCTGACGACCGAGGAAATTGCCCGGGCGTTCCTGGTTGCCGAGCCCACTATCGGGCAGCGCATTGTGCGGGCCAAAAAGGCCATAGCATCAGCCAACCTGCCTTTTGAAGTGCCGCGGGGCGCCGAGCGGATCGAGCGCCTGACCTCGGTGCTGGGCGTTATCTATCTGATTTTCAACGAGGGCTATTCGGCCACCGCGGGCGATGACTGGATGCGGCCTCAGCTTTGTCAGGATGCCATCAGGCTGGGCCAGGTACTGGCGCGGCTCTCGCCTGATGACAGCGAGGTGCATGGCCTGCTGGCATTGATGGAGATCCAGTCGTCGCGACTGGCCACCCGCACGGGTCGTGATGGGGCGCCGGTGCTGCTGCTCGATCAGGATCGCAGTCGGTGGGACCAGGCGGCGATCGTGCGGGGGCTGGCGGCACTGGAGCAGGCGATCGCTTTGGGTGGCGCGGGGGGGCCCTATGCACTGCAGGCCGCCATTGCAGCGTGCCACGCCCGGGCGCGCAATGCGGCTGAGACCGACTGGGCGAGGATCGCTGAACTCTATGGGGTATTGGCCGAGGTTGCGCCGTCGGGCGTCGTCGAACTCAATCGGGCGGTCGCCATATCGATGGCGGAGGGGCCGGCTGCAGCGCTGGAACTGATCGATGTCATTCGCCATGACCCGGCGCTGGCGCGCTATCATCTGCTTTATGGCGTACGCGGCGATATGCTGAGCAAACTGGGGCGCCGGGATGAGGCCGCCGCGGAATTCGAGCGTGCTGCCGGGCTGACGCGCAATAATCGGGAGAAGATTTTTCTGCTCGGGCGGGCCCGCGAGGCCCGGGCGGGCTGAGGGGTGTCAGGCGACCAGGTCGGGCTCGAACTTGGATTCCAGGATGGCCCTGTCAAAGGGCTTCATCATGTAGTCGCTGGCGCCGGCCTTGAGGGCCATGGCGATGGCGCCGATGTCATTATCGACCGTGCAATAGACGACGCGGGGCTTGTCGCCGCCATCGTAGCCACGCAGCAGCTTGAGGAACTGCAGGCCGGTTACGATGGGCATGCTCCAATCGAGCAGAATGGCGTCAGGCATCTCCTGACGGCACTTGTCGAAGGCTTCCTGGCCGTCTTCGGCCTCGTCCACTATGTAGTCCATGTTCTCAAGGATGCGCCGCGCGACTTTGCGCACGACGGCGGAATCATCGACGATCAAACACGATTTCATCGGGGGCAAGGCTCCGCGCAGGCTCACGCTTGTCCGATTATGGATGATTACATCCTAGCAATTGGTTAGCGCAGACGGCGTTATTGTGCCGTTGCAACCACTTCCCTGGGCGTGGCGCTGAACAGGAAGACATCATTTTCGATGCCGATCTTGATCTCCATGTCCGTCATACGGGCCAGAATGCCGGTATAGAACGGCTGGATGCCCCGGGCATCCACGAAGCCTTCGTCGGGCGTGCCGGCCAGCAGGCCTGCAGCGCCAGAGGGGATCAGGGTCTTCTGACGCTTTTCGGGATCGCTGCGCGAGGTGAATTCGAACTTCTCATTGCCGGCATCGCCTGTGATCGCGGCTGTCACCTGGCCGCCACGCGGCACGGACATGGCTGCAATCAGCAGCATGTTCATGAACAGCTTGGCCTTGTGCTTGGGCAACAGGATCAGCGGGGCGTTCCACTCCAGATCGGCCTTTTCGATCTCGAACAGGATGCGGGCAACGCGTTCGCATTCGCGGGTGTCGATATCGGTACCAGCGGTTGAGGAGGCGCCATAGGCAAGACGGGCGAACTCAAGCTTGGCGCGGCTCTGGCGCGCGGCGCTGGCGATCAGGTCACGGGCGCCGTCGGCCATTTCGGTCTGATTGGGATCGCCCAGTACTTCAAGGCCGTTGCCGATGGCGCCGATCGGGTTGATCAGGTCGTGGCATACCCGGCTGCACAGCATTGCCGCGAGGTCGGTTGCCTGAAGCTCGATGATGTCGGCCATGCTGGTGTCTCCGTAAGGCGGTCGTCGGCAAAGAATCACTTTTTCCGACATTAGAGGGTGGTGGTTAAAAGTGGACCCCAAAAGCGCGCGCGCAGGCGGCGTCCAACAGGAAGTTCAGTTGATCGACAGATTGGCCGACAGGGCTGGCCACTGGCTCTCTGCGGCGCTGGCAGCCGCATCAGGCGAGAGCAGGAACGCCTCGCGATTGGCGGCGGAATAAAACAGGTAAAGGCGCTGCTTGAAGACGGTGAAAATGCGGGCGTCACTATCGGAGACGAAACCGCGCGACACGCCCATGACGTCATGGCCACCGAACTGGGGGGAATAGATGTCGGGGGCCGTGGCAAAGGCATCCCGGTTGGCGGCAGTAGAGAAATACCAGGGCACGTTGTTCCAGATGAACTCGTAGTCGACCAGGCCCTGAACGGGCTCGGGCTCGGTGAAATAGCTGACAGGGTCCATGCCGCCCATGGCGACGCCGGTCAGCGGATCGGTGACGATCAGGGTCACCACCGACTGGGCGCGGACAGGCTGAATTGCGGCTGAAACCATGGCCAATAGCGGCAAAACAAAGGCGAGCATGGTTAAGATTTGTTTATAGGTTTGCGTCATCTTCAAACCATGGATCGGGCTTTCAATGGCATTGAAGTGTGCCGGACAAAAGTTAAGCGCCTAACCTCATTTGATCCGCCAATCGCCGCCTTTGCCTTTCGACCGGGAGACCTGCCATGTTCAAGCGCCTCGCCTTACTGATCGCCACGCTGGCTGCCCTTGTTGCGCCAATGCCGGCTGCGTTTGCCCAGGGCTCGCTGAGCGACACCTATTCAGGCTCCGAACTGGTGGACAGCGGCAAGCAGTTCTTTGGCTCGGCCTCCCAGGGGCTGGCCTCGCTGGTGGAACGGGCCGTGAGCCAGTTCGGCCTGCCCAATGGTTATGTGCTGGGTGAGGACGCCGGTGGGGCATTGTTTGCCGGTGCCCGCTATGGCGAAGGGGTGCTCTACACCCGCAATGCTGGCGAATATAACCTTTACTGGCAGGGACCTTCGATCGGCTTTGATGTCGGCGGCGACGGTTCCAAGGTCATGATGCTGGTCTATAATCTGAACCAGATCCAGGACGTGCTGGGCCGCTTTGCCGGTATTGATGGCTCAGCCTATGTGGTGGGCGGCTTCGGCATGACCGTGATCAAGCGCGGCAATGTCGTGATGGTGCCGATCCGCTCGGGCGTAGGGGCACGGCTGGGCATCAATGTGGGCTATCTCAAATTTACCAGCACGCCGACCTGGAACCCATTCTGAGGCGCTGGCGCCTCGATTTCACATTGCAGTGATGCCGACAATACCTGGTGCCCCCAAGCCCCGGCATTGACGTGACGGGAAGACCAAGACGCGTTAGGGTTAATCAATGGCGACTATGGCAAGCCCGTGCCATTGCTGCGACAAACAGATGAGTCCGCCAGCTAGCGCCGCGCGGCGTCCGGAGACCGGTCAATGCCCATCGAGAATGTGATGTATTTTGCGCTTGGACTGCTGGTAGCAGGCCTGCTTGCGCTGATCATCATGCCATCGGTGTGGAAGCGGGCGGTTCGCCTGACCAAGCGCCGGATCGAAGCGGCGACACCGATTACCATGGCCGAGTTCCGTGCGGACAAGGACCAGCTGCGGGCTGAGTTTGCACTGTCCACCCGGCGACTGGAAATGAATGTGGAGGCGCTGCGCAAGCGGCTTGCCGAGCAGCTGGGCGACGTCAACCAGAAGCGCAGCGACCTGGGGGCGCTCAAGGCCGAGCGGGACCAGCATGTGGCGGCCAATCGCGAACTGGAACGCCGGGAAACAGAATTGCGCGCGCGCATCCTGGAGCTGGAGCGCCACGGCACGGCGCTGAGCGAACAGCTGGCGCAGCGCGAGCAGGACGCAATGCGGAGCCTTGCAGAAGGCGGGGCAGTGGATGGTGGCCCGCTTTCGGGGGATTACAGCGCCGATATCGCGCGCCTGTCTGCGGCCCTGGCGATGGAACGTCAGCGCGCCGGCTTTCTCCAGGAGCAGGCAGAGGGTCTGTTGGCGCGGCTCGAAAGCTCAGATCGGCGCAGCGTCGAGACCAATGCGGCAATCGCCCAGATGCGCGGCGCATTGGCCAGCCAGGACGAAAGCAAGGCTGAAGCCACTGACGGGCTGATCGCGGCCGAGGCCCGCATGGCCAGCGCGGAAAGCCGGCTCAACGCGATCCTGGCCCAGACCAGCCAGGTGGTCGAGAAATCCGAAAGCCGGGTTGAGGCGCTGCTGGCTGACAAGCTGAGCCTTGAAGCCGAGGTCGAGGCGTTGCGCAAAACGGTCAATGGCGTTGAATCCGCCATCATCGCGGATTGGGATGGGGACCGGCTGGAGCAGGCCTATCTGCGTGAAAAGCTCAACGATATAGCCGCCAGCGTGAGCCGACTTGTCTATGCGGTGGATACCGACACGCCGGTCGAGCGCAATGAGACCGAGAGCCTGTTCGACCGGGTGCAGCGGTTCGCCGACGATGGCGAGGAGGCGATGACCCCGCCTGTGGCCGCGGCACAAAACCGCCGCGGGTCGGTGTCAGATCGCATGGCTGCGCTTCGGGAAATCCAGGAGCGCTGAGGCAGCTGCCTGGCGTTACGGCAGCGTGATGGTCAGCGTGTTGCGCAATTGGCCCGTTGTGGCATCGTAGATCGAGAGCATGGTCTTGCCCGCCTGACGATAGGTGAGCTGGACTGTGCCATCGCTGCTCAGGGCAGAGATGATCTCGGCGCCTGATGGCGCGAGGATTGTGTCAGCCAGCACCGGCGGGGGCGCATCACGCATCGCGCGATAGACAAGCGCCACGCCAATCGCCATAAAGCCCAGCAATAGTATGCCGATCGAAATACCGAACGAACGGCGCGCCTTTCCCAGCATGGCAAGAGCTTCAGGCGTCAATGGCGCGCTGGCTGTCTGCCCGCCCGGACCAGTTTCGTTAGGATCATCCATGGCCGAAAATACCGCACTAGAGTTCGAGGGCGACGAAATTGAAGTCGTTGTCGATGCCGATATGGTTGGCGGTCGGCTCGATGCCTCGCTCGCCAAGGTCCATACCGCCCTCAGCCGCAGCCGGATCAAGGATCTGATCCTGACAGGCGCGGTGAGCATCGACGGAACCATCGTCAGTGAGCCCAAATACCGGCTTAGCGCCGGGGAAACAATCATCCTTCTTGCCCCACCCCCAGAAGACGCGGAGCCGCAGGCAGAAGATATCGCGCTCGACATTCTTTTTGAGGACGACGAACTGATCGTGATCAACAAGCCGGTGGGCATGGTGGTGCACCCTGCGCCCGGCTCGCCCAATGGGACGCTGGTCAATGCGCTGATCTTTCATTGCGGGGAAAGCCTGCAGGGTATCGGCGGCGTCAAGCGTCCCGGCATCGTGCACCGGCTGGACCGCGATACGTCAGGGGTGATGGTGGCCGCCAAGACCGAGCGGGCGCACCGGCATCTGTCGGCGCAGTTTGCCGACCATGGGCGCACCGGGCCGCTGCACCGGGCCTATATCGCCTTTGTCTGGGGTTCGACGGAGACTGCCAAGGGCAGCATCGATGCGCCGCTGGGGCGCGACCAGAACAACCGTCTCAAGCAGACCGTGCGCAAGGACGGGCGCGAAGCGATCACCCATTATATGGTGGAAGCGCGCTTTGGCGATCCGGGCTGGGACATAACGCGCATCCAATGTCAGCTCGAGACGGGTCGCACGCACCAGATCCGCGTGCATATGGCTCATATCGGCCATCCGCTGGTGGCCGACAGTGTCTATGCCTCCGGCTTTGCCACCAAGGTCAACAAACTGCCGCCCGAGGTTGCCGGGCCAATCCAGGCGCTGGGCCGGCAGGCGCTGCATGCGGCCGAACTGGGTTTCGAGCATCCGGTGACGGGCGAAGAGATGTTCTTTGAGGCGCCGCTGCCGCCCGATCTGGCGGCGCTGGAAGAGGCGCTTGAGGACTTCGACAAAGCCTTTGCGCGCTAGGATCTATGGGGGTTTCACAGGCCCTGACAGAGCCTTGCCGATTTGTAACGATTTTTACGTCTGGCAGGTCTTACAATCGCCCAAGTGGGGATTATATATCCATCGTAGTCTTACGATGGGCCGAATTGGACGTCGCTGACTGCCAGAGTCTGCCCGCTGCAAGCGGGGGAACATGAAAGGGGTGCGTTTATGGCCCAGACAAATTTGCCAGTGCTCTCAGCCGAAGGTGGCCTGAGCCGCTATCTGCAGGAAATCCGGAAGTTCCCCATGTTGGAGCCGGATGAAGAGTTCATGCTGGCCAAGCGGTACAAGGAACACGAGGATCCACGGGCGGCCCAGAAGCTGATCACCTCGCATCTGCGCCTGGTGGCCAAGATTGCCATGGGCTATCGCGGCTATGGCCTGCCGATCTCCGAGGTCATTTCGGAAGGCAATGTGGGCCTGATGCATGCGGTCAAGCGCTTCGAGCCCGACAAGGGCTTCCGGCTGGCCACCTATGCCATGTGGTGGATCCGTGCGGCGATCCAGGAATATGTGCTGCGCTCGTGGAGCCTGGTCAAGATCGGCACCACGGCGGCCCAGAAACGGCTGTTCTTCAATCTGCGCAAGGTCAAGGGGCAGATCGCGGCACTGGACGATGGTGCGCTGCATCCTGACCAGATCGCCCAGATCGCGACCACGCTCAACGTCACCGCCGATGAGGTGGTATCGATGAATGCGCGGCTATCGGGTGATGC
>JAHJOS010000472.1 GCA_018820005.1 Alphaproteobacteria bacterium
CGAAGCGCAGGTCATACCCTCGATCTCGATTTCGAAGCTTTCGACGCTGGTTTCGTAGCCGACCGAGTTGATGGCGGCGATGATGGCGCTTGGTTGCACCGATCCATCTGTATCGACACTCGCCCGCTCGGTGGCCAGATTGACTATGGCCTTGATCGTACCGGGGACGGCGGCAATCGCCTTTTCCACACGCAGCACGCAGGAGGCGCACGTCATGCCTTCAATGGGGAACTCAAAACTGGAACCCGTGGTGATGGTGTCCGTAGACATTTTGCAGTCCTTTCATTTCGACTGCCATACCATCTGAGGCTTCCAACGTTGGTAAGGTCAAGCGCCTTTCGCGAAAATCTCACTGTGAAAAATTGTGATCCTGTGGTCTTGACCCTCCCACCGTGGGAAGAACCACCTTGCATGGTGTCTCAACCAGAAAGGACACGACATGTATAACTTTAACGTCTCCGACATGACCTGTGGCCATTGCGCCAGCACGATCGAAAAAGCCGTCAAGAGCACCGATCCGACTTGCGAGATCAAGATCGACGTCGCTGCTCGCAAAGTGCAGGTGGAAACGGCCCGTTCCGCGCAGGACATTGCTGATGCCATCAAGCTGGCGGGCTATTCCGGCACGCTGGCTGCCTGATTGCGCCAGATCAACGGCAGCCGGACAAAGCGGTCCTATGGTCGCTTTGTCCAGCTTGCCATCACGCGGCCAGAATGACAGCGCATCAATTGACCGGTTTCCTTGGATGCAAAGGCTTCCCATGCTGATCACCCGACGTACTTTCGCCATCGGCGCCCTGAGCCTCGCGGGAGCGAACTTGCTGGGGCCGGCGCTGGCGCAAGACGCAAGCCCGTCAATCTCGATCAAGAAAGATCCCTGGTGTGGTTGTTGCACCGCTTGGGCGCGCTACCTTGAGCAAGCTGGATTTGCGTTAGACGTAGATGAGATCGAAGAGATGGAAGCCGTTAAGGACAATCTCGGGGTCCCAGCCGAGCTTCGTTCATGCCACACGGCGACAATCGAGGGATATGTGATTGAAGGTCATGTGCCCGCCGAGGCCATCTTTGCGTTGCTTGATCAACGACCGCAGGTCACAGGACTGGCTGTTCCGGGAATGCCTGTAGGTTCACCCGGGATGGAAGGCCCCGCGGGTAGCGAGCCCGACCAGTACGCCGTGGTGGCATTCGACCCTTCTAGCGACTTTGTCTTCATGCGGTTCATTGGTCGCGAGCGCGCATAGCCGCTTCACGTGTTTGCGCAGGTCTGATGTCAGTGAGTCGTGTTCTGGTTCGGATTTCTGGACGGATTTCTTGATCACGTCGTCAAGGCAGCTGGCCTGGACAACATCACATTTCTTCCCGGCAGCGAAGCAAACGTCGTCGCTACTGCAATGACCCTATGGTCCGAGGAGACATCGGCGGCATTCTACGAGGGCACCGGTGTCCTGAGCGCGGCGCTGGCACTTGTAACGATGATTGCTACGAGCATGTTTGTTTTCGAGGCTCTTCACTCCAAGCATCTGCAACCACTCACCTGAGCGTTCGGAGTCCCAAGCTCTAGGGGTGAGATTGTACGGATCGACTGAAGCCTTGGTGGCCCGTCGCACCTATTTTTGACAAGCACTCTTGACCTTACCATCGTTGGAAGCACCACCTTGGGTCAGTTGAATTCTAAAGGACGACAACAATGTACAGTTTTCAGGTCAAGGACATGACATGCGGCCACTGCGTGGCGACTGTCGAGAAAGCCATCAAAAGCGTGGATGGCCGCGCCCAAGTTGACATAAACCTGCAGACATCTGCGGTGAATATCCAGAGTGACATAGAGCCGACCCGCTTCGCTGAAGCTATTGCCGAGGCCGGCTACACCGGCGAGTTGCAGGCGGCCTGATCAATGGGCCCGGCGCCTGAGGCGCCGGGCCCATTTTCCTTTGATTTCCGGGCTTCCCGACTGCGTCCGACCGCACATGTCTGCCGGCCAACTGGTCCGGAAGCTTACCTTCGCTATCCCAACCGGTTTTGCGGACAGGTGAATAGGTAGGTCGAAACTTACGCCACGAAACTGGCGCCAACGGAAGGAAGACATGATGAAGTCGATCGCAATCGAGGTGGGCGACGTGCTGGCGGCATTGAGCCCGGACGACGCAACCAAGCGGATCGGCGAGGTGCC
>JAHJOS010000058.1 GCA_018820005.1 Alphaproteobacteria bacterium
CAATATGCCACGACCGTCACGGCCACGGCCGTGTTGACCACCTCGAATGGTCGCCAGGTCTTTGCCGGTTCGCGCAATGCCACGGCGCAGTATGAGACCGTGGGCCAGGTGCTGGCTGACACCGAAGCTGCCAACGAAGCCAGCGAACGCGCCGCCAAGGCAGTCGCTGAGGCCCTGCGCCTCGCCATTCTCGGCGCCCTGGCGACCCCAGCCCAGGGCCAATGACGGCGCTGAAGGCCCACGAGGTCGAGCGCTTTCTGCTGCGGCCCGACATTGCCGAGGGCGTCTTCCTCGTCTATGGCCCCGACGCCGGGCTGGTGCGTGAGAGCGCCCATCGCCTGACCCGGCAGTTCGCCGGCAGCGACCCCGGATCGATGAACCTGGTGACGCTCGAAGGCAGCGAACTCGATGCCGACCCCGGCCGCTTGGCCGTGGAAGCCAGGACAGCGTCACTGTTCGGCGAAAAGCGCGTGCTGCGCATCCGCAATGCCGGCAAGTCGCTGGTCATGGTGCTGACCGAACTGCTCGATGATCCGGGCGGCGCAGCCGTGGTGCTGGAGGCCGGCAACCTCGCCCCCAAGGACGCGCTGCGCGCTTTGGTCGAGGGCAAGAAGCTCGGCCGCGCCCTGCCCTGTTATCCGGACAGCGACGAGACCCTGATCAAGCTCATCAACGAAACATTCTCCAAGGCCGGCATCCGTGCCGAGGCCGATGTGGCGACGACTTTGCGCGAAAATCTCGGTAACGATCGCGAAGTGACACGGCGTGAACTGGAGAAACTTGTTCTATTTTCGGCCCAGTCCAAGGTGCTGACGCGCAATGATGTTCTAGTGCTATGCGCTGACAACGCTGCCATGGCGCTCGACGAAGTCATCGACGCCATCGGCACTGGGCACGCGGCGCGCCTCGAGGACGCCCTGGCGCGGGCCATTGCCGCCGCCATCAATCCGCAGCAGCTGCTCGGCGCCACGCAGCTGCATTTCGCCACGCTGCGGCGCTGGCGGGCGGAGGTCGATCTCGGAAAATCGCCGCGCGATGTGCTCGACGGCGCCCGGCCGCGGCCGCATTTCTCCCGCAAGGCGTCGCTGGAGCAGCAGTTGCGCCTCTGGTCCGATGACGCCATTGGCGCGGCGGCCGAACGGCTGCACCTGGCCACCGCCGATTCGCGCAAGCGCTACGCCCTGCAGGACATGATCGTCCGCCGGGCTCTGCTGGCCGTGTGCATGATGGCCGCCGAGCGGTAGCAAAGCCGACCCCCACCGCTCCGTCACTCCTCATGGTAGCGTGTCGGACCAAGAGGCATACGCAGAGGACCCGTCCTTCGACAGGCTCAGGATGAGGTCTCAATAACGACCAAGATCCACAGTTTCCCGTGAAACATCAGCGGTTTAGTTGCTGTATCCGGTGAGCTTGAGGCAGATGCCGTCGAGCTGTTCCAGTGTCCGGTAGCGAATCTCAAGCTTGCCGCCATTGTCATTGTGGTTGATGGCGACCGACAGCCCCAGCACGTCTGACAGGCGCTTTTCCAGCGCCACGGTGTCGGCGTCTCGCTCCGGCGCGCCACGGGATGGCGACTTCTTCTCCGGCGCCAGCCGCTGCTGGCTCAAGACTTCCGCCTCGCGCACCGAGAGACCGCCATTGACGATCTCGCGCGCCAGATGCGCCGGATCGTCGGCTGTGATCAGCGTCCGGGCGTGGCCGGCAGTCAGTTCGCCGCGCCCCAGCATGTCGCGCACATCCTGCGGAAGCTTCAGCAATCGCAAGGTGTTGGCCACATGTGAGCGGCTCTTGCCGATCACCTGCGCCAGGTTCTGCTGGGTATAGTCGAACTGCTCGATCAGCTGGCCGTAACCCTGCGCCTCTTCGAGCGGGTTGAGGTGGACACGCTGTACGTTCTCGATGATGGCGAGCTCGAGCGCTTCCTTGTCGTCGACATCGCGCACGATCACCGGCACGTCATGCAGACCGGCCCGCTGCGCCGCGCGCCAGCGACGTTCGCCGGCGATGATCTCGTAGATGTTGGGGTCTTCGGTGGGACGCACCAGCAGCGGCTGCATGACGCCCTTTTCCCGGATGGAACTGGTCAGCTCATCCAGCTGGCCGGGATCGAAATCGCGACGGGGATTGGCGCG
>JAHJOS010000473.1 GCA_018820005.1 Alphaproteobacteria bacterium
GAATGTTGTGTTTGCGTGGCCAAGGTCCGTATCCCCGTACTAAGCAGTTCCGACTCGGCCGGCAGCGGCAAATCCGTTCTAGCATACGCAGAATCGGCAGCCGTCCGCCCTCAAGCGGCCCGTCAGTTGGGGTCTTTTTGCACTGTCGCGTGAGCTTGTCCAGTGATCGCGTCCGTGACAGCGATCAACTGCGACACTATACCCGGCTCGGGCCCGCGTTTGCGGGCGTAGCACACCCTTTCGCAGCTGGGGATAGCCATGCCCGTCGACCTCGCCCTCTATCAGCCCGACATCGCCAACAATACCGGCACGCTGATCAGGCTATGCGCTTGCCTGGGCACAACCATTCATATCATCCATCCGACGGGATTTCCCTTTTCACCAAAAACCCTGGCCCGGGCTGGCCTCGATTACGTCGACCATGCTGCCGTTCGCGAACACGACAGCTGGACCCAGTTTGACGCCTGGCGCCGCGCCGAGGGGCGTCGTCTGGCGCTATTGACTACCAAGAGCGAGACCTCGGCCTATGCGGCCCAATTTGAACCAAGCGACATCGTCATGGTCGGGCGCGAGAGCGCCGGGGTTCCCGATGCCGTCGCCGAGGCGGCCGACCTGCGGCTGCGCATACCCATGCGGCCCGGATTGCGCTCGATCAACGTCGCGCTGGCGGCCACGCTGGTGCTGGGCGAAGCAAAAAGACAGACCGACGGCTTTACAGCGCTCGCCTGAGCGTTCATTTCACCAGCACCATGACAGATACAACCAGCACCCTCCCCGCCGACATCGACGCCAAGAAGGTAACTGCCCAGACGTGGTTCCGCGCCCTGCGCGACCGCATCTGCGCCGCCTTTGAGGCCATCGAAGCCGAACACCGGGGCCCCAATGCCCACCTGCCCGCCGGCAGCTTCGAGCGCACGCCCTGGGATCGCGCTGCCGGTGGTGGCGGCGAAATGAGCATGCTGCATGGCCGGGTGTTCGAGAAAGCCGGCGTGCACATCTCGGCGGTGCATGGTGAATTCTCCGCCGATTTCGCCAAGCAGATGCCGGGGACCGAGGCAGGTGCCCAGTTCTGGAGCGCCGGGATTTCGCTCATCGTACATCCCTGCAATCCGCATGTGCCAGCCGTGCACATGAACACGCGTATGATCGTCACCGGCAAGCAGTGGTTCGGCGGCGGCGCCGACTTGACCCCTGTGCTCGACCGCCGCCGCAGCCAGGACGATATCGACACCATCGACTTTCACGCTGCCATGCGAGCTGCCTGCGTTGACCGCCCCGGCGTCGACTACGACCGCTACAAGGCCTGGTGCGACGAGTATTTCTTCCTGCCCCACCGCAACGAACCGCGTGGCACCGGCGGTATTTTTTACGACCACCACAATTCGGGCGACTGGAATGCCGATTTTGCCTTCACTCAGGCCGTGGGCGACGCCTTCCTGGGCATCTATCCCGCGCTGGTGCGCCGCAATGTTGATACGCCCTGGACCGAGGCCGACCGCCATGAGCAATTGGTGCGCCGCGGCCGTTATGTCGAATTCAACCTGCTCTACGACCGCGGGACGACCTTCGGCCTCAAGACCGGCGGCAATGTGAATTCGATCTTGTCGTCCATGCCGCCCGAAGTACGCTGGCCCTGATCGGCCTGAATTGTCTTCAGTTAGCGGATGACTGAACGGCCTGAGCGCTGCGGCGCTCGGCAAGTCGCGCCTGGCGCAAGGCGCGAAAGCGCGTGACCAGGGCGCGCACCACAAGATAAAACAGGCCATAGACCAGCACAGCGATGGGCAGGCCACCCACCAGCATGGTCTTGAAGGTGGGCCACACAGCAGCAAAGCCTGACGAGAACAGCCCATGGCTGAGCTGTTCGCCGGTTGCCTGCAGCTGGGCGGCATCGCTCGCCCCGCTGCCCGTGCCACCCAATATCAGGTCGCCCAGGCCATAGGATGCGGCAAAGAAGAATGGAAAGGTCAGCGGATTGCCCCAGGCGGTCCCGATGGCGGCAGCAATCATGTTGCCGCGGGTTGCAAAGGCCAACACAAAACCGAGCAGGAAATGCAATCCGATCAGCGGCAACATGGACACTGCCGCCCCCGAAGCAACGCCGGCGGCAATGGCATGAGGACTGGCGGACAGGCGCATCACACGCTTGCGCAAATAGCTTGTATAGCGCCGCAAACCCATGCGCGGCCACACGACATCCCTGATCCTGTTCGCCAAGCCTGCCCGCATGCCCTGCAATATCTCCGTGCAACGTCGCCTGACACGCTAAGGGGAAAGCGCGGCTGCGCCTAGAAAAACTAATGTGATTGCATCCGATAGGTCAAAAAAAGGCCAGGAAGCTGGTGTCCTGTGCCTTGGTCGAAACAAGGAGGACATGATGAAACGCTTTGATTCCGCGTCATTGATCCCCGGTGCCACCTGGGTTGCCCAGGCCGACAGCGAGGCCGAAGTTGTGCGTCGTGCCGTGGATAACCTGCGCCGACTGCATGGCGAAGACCAGGTGCGTCCCGACATGATCGATCGCATCAAGGAACGCATCACCGACACTGACGCGTCGACACCGCGCAAGCTGCACGGCTAATCCGACACCAGCGCCAACAGAGCGGCTTTGCCCAAGGTGAAGCCGCTCTCGATCCAGGCCTGCTCGAGGCGCGCTAATTGCCGACCCATCGCCGGGCCCGGTGCGATACCCATATCGGAGAGATCGCGGCCGCTGATCGGAAAATCGGGCACCACCATCCCCGCGAGCACCCGCGCCGCTTCGGCCAGATGTGCCGGGCGCCAGTCGTGCAGGGCGGCGGCCAGCGCCAGACCTTCCACGGCGGCCTGCCCATGCCGATAGGCTGCCTCTGCGATCCTGTCGTCTGCCATCAAAGCGGCAGCGGCCAGAACGGCACGCGCTGCACTGACACGATCCTTCGATAGTCGCCAGGCATCTTGAATCTGGTCCAGCCCCGCGCTGGCCAGCAGTGCCAGTCGGGTTTCGACGGCTCTGCCACCAAGCAATTCATACCGCAGCAGGGACCGCGCCACCGCCTCATCGATCTGTAGCAGGCCGATGCCAGCCATGCCGGCCAACGTCATTGCAACGCGCGGCAGCGCCAGCATCCGCACCATCTCCTGCCCTACCCGCTCGCGGGACAGATGGGACAACTGGCGCACCGCACCGGCGCAGGCAGACATTCCCTCGGCATCGAACTGCTCGCTGCCGTGACTGGCCGAAAACCGGAAGAACCGATAGACGCGCAAACCATCTTCGGCGATGCGGTCACGCGGATCGCCGATGAACCGGATTCGGCCGGCCAAGGCGTCATCAAGACCACCCAGCGGATCGTAAAGCGTGCCATCGGCAGCGCAGTAGAGCGCGTTGAGCGTAAAATCACGCCGGCTGGCATCAAGGCGCCAGTCAGATGAGAAAGCGACGACCGCATGACGGCCGTCAGTCTGCAAATCCTGGCGCAAGGTGGTGACTTCGGCGAGCGTATCACCCAGCTTGAGCGTCACCGTGCCATGCGCAATTCCGGTGGGATAGCTGGCGATCCCGGCCTTCTGCGCCCGTTCCATCACCTCGTCGGGCAGCAGTTCGGTGGCCAGGTCAATATCGGGATTGTCCCTTTGCCGTGCCAGAATGGTATCGCGCACCACTCCACCGACCGCACGTGTGCGTCGCGTCGCGCCGTCCAGCGCAGCAAAGATGGCCTGCGTTTCGGCGCGTTGCAGCCATTCTGCAGTTGCAAGATCGGCCGCGCTCACGCCGCCACCTCACCGAGCGCGAGATCGCGGAACTGCCGAGTGATATTGGCGGTAATGCCCCAGATGCGGTGCCCATCGTGGTCGATCTGCCAGGTTCGGTGCTCCTTGCCATCGCGCGTGATGCGGAATTCGCCATAGCTCTGCGGGTGCAGAATGCGCGCCAGCGGGACTTCAAACACCGAATGCACCTCACCCGGATTGGGTACGAACGGACCGCCAGGCTCCACCACCGCCACCACGGGCGTGATCAAATAGTTGGTGCCGGTAAAATAGGTCGGCATGAAACCGATGACTT
The DNA here is from genome assembly GCA_018820005.1 of Alphaproteobacteria bacterium. Classification (GTDB taxonomy): domain Bacteria; phylum Pseudomonadota; class Alphaproteobacteria; order Rhizobiales; family Devosiaceae; genus Devosia. Next base: position 4,049 of record JAHJOS010000473.1, read on the forward strand.
CAGCCTCCTCGCGCCGCATGCCGACCTCTTCGAAGGCCTCACGCAGCGCGGCGGCGGCCACATCGACGTCGGTGGCATCGACCTTGCCACCGGGAAACGCCACCTGGCCCGAATGCGCCCGCAGATCGGGGGAGCGCTCGGTATAGAGCACGGTCA
>JAHJOS010000474.1 GCA_018820005.1 Alphaproteobacteria bacterium
CCGCCCATGGCACCGTGACCCGTCACTACCGCCAGCACCAGCAGGGCAAGGAAACCTCGACCAATTCCACCGCATCGATCTTTGCATGGACGCGAGGCCTCGCCCATCGCGCCAAGCTCGACGACAACGAGGCGCTGGCCAAGTTCGCCCTGACCCTCGAAAAGGTCACTGTCGACACCATCGAAGAAGGCAAGATGACAAAGGACCTGTCCCTGCTCGTCGGCCCGGATCAGCCCTGGCTCTCCACCATCGGCTTCCTCGACGCCATCGACCAGAACCTGCAGAAGGCCATGTCGGCCTGATCGAAAAAGGCCGGGCGCAATGCCCGGCCTGCTTGCAAAGTTATCAGGGGCGCCGAATGGCGCCCCTTTTTGTTTGGGCTACTTCGTCTTGCCCGCTTTAGGCGTCACGGTCAGCTCGAACCGTTCTCCGCCCTTGATGGTGACCGGCGTCTCGCTCTTGGCATTGTCCTTGGTGGTCTCGATGACATAGTCACCAGCCGGCAGCGTGGTCTGGAACGTCGGACCGTAGCCATAATCGAACGACTTGCGATTGCCTTCGATCGATTTCGCGGCGCCGAACAATTCGACATAGTCATCGCTGGGCGTGGTCACTGCCAGGATGCCGGCATCCATGATGATGGGCACCTCTGTCTGTTCTGCCGTCTTGATGCTGAACGGCACTTCGCCGGAGGCACCAGCCAGCTTGTAGGTCACCACATAGTCGCCCGTCGGCAGTTCAAAGCTCTGCTCGCCGCCATAGCCATAGGTGACCGACTTGCGCGAACCGTCGATGGCCTTTTTGGCTTCCAGTACTTCAAGGAAGATATCGGCGTCCACGGCCATGCCAGCGACGTACGCCGCACTGATCTTGGCCAGCCCAACGCCCACTACGACATCTTCGTCGATCGTCTCGCCTGCCTTCAGATCATAGCTGCGGGTGACCTTGCCCGTGCCGATCGTCACGTCGATCTCAGTCGGCCCAGCCGGCAGTACCATGTCGATGGCGCCATATTCGGTGGTCAGGTAATCCCCATTGCTGCGAATTTCGACCGTTGCCCCCTCGTCCACATCTGCGCCTTCGCTCGGCACCGGACGCAGCTTGACGATGGCGCCATTCACAACGAAATGCGGCTTGGCGACCTGACCAGCCACGATGGTGACGGGCTGGCTTGAGCTTGCATAATTCACTGAGGCTTGCACGTTATAGTCGCCAGGCTCAAGCGTGCCCTTGAAATCGGCATAGTAGTCAGTCCCCAGCTGCTCGCCGGGCGTCCCGTCTGCCTTGGGCGTGTACCACCTCCAGACGATTTCATGGTCGTTATTGGTTAGATCGGGGCTGCCCTCGGCCAGCGACACGGTCGGCACCAGATTCTGGTCAACTACGGGCTCGGGCGCCGGTGCTGGCTCGGGCACGGTTTCCGATTGCGTCACTTGTGCAACCGTTGCCGTCAGTGCATCGACCAGCGCTTCGCCGTCCTTCGCCGAGAGATATTTGCCGCCGGTGTTTTCCGCCAGGCAGGCAACCTTCTGGCCCTCTTCGTCCGACAGACCGAAACCGAGGACGTGTGTGGTAAAGTCGATGCCCTCCGACTCCAGTTCACTGGCCAGGGCGCAGGGGTCGACCTCGCAGGTCTCCAGCCCGTCGGTGATCAGGATAACAGTCGCCTTCTGCTCGGTGAATTTGAGGTCTTCTGCTGCCATCCGCACCGCGTCCGAGATCGGTGTCATTCCCTTGGGGTTAATGTCGGCGGCGGCGTCGATGATCGCCTGCTCTGTGCCCACGGCCAGTGGCACCAGCAACTCGATATCGCTGCAGTCGCCCTTCTTGCGATGGCCATAGGTCATCAGCCCCAGTTCCAGATCGTCGGGCAGATTGGTCAGCACCGATGCCAGCGTTTCGCGCGCAATGGTGATGCGCGCCTTGCCATCAATCTGGGCCCACATCGACCCTGATCCATCCAACACAATGATGGCGCGCTCTGCCGCTGCGGCAGGAAGAGCCAATCCCAGAGCGCTGATCGCGCCCATACCGAGCGCGGCGACCGCGCCTAAAATGCCAGTCCGCAAGTCAAAACGCATATCCAGACCCTCCCAGAGCGCTGCCACATAATGGCAAGTCCTCAACTCCGCGCAATTCAAATCACGCTGTAGATGAAGCCAGAATGAACATGGCTGGAGCATACCGAGCAATTGTGTAGCAAACAGCGCGACCGCGAGACTTTGCGGATACTGTAACAGGCTGGAGGCGTTGTATATTTTTGCAACAAAGCCGGCCAGCCCGCATATCGCGCCGCAAAGTCCCTTGCCACAATCATGCCGTATTGACCACAGGGACGAAATCACCGCATAGTTGACGTAATGGTCAACCCTGTGACGACAATGAAGATTGGATGACGCTTAAGTCAGCCAAAGCGTCACAGGAAGATTGTTGGCGGCCAATGCGCCGTCAGGGACTTTGATTTGTGATTGGAGGGTCACGTGCGCACATCTTTTCGACTGATCGGGGCCATGGCTGGTCTTGCCCTGAGCCTGCCGCTGGCAGGTGGCGCCATCGCCGGCGGGCTGGACGCCAACGGCTATGACTGGGATCTGCTCTTCGATCCGGCCACCTATGCCAGCAAGGCCACGGCCACCTATGTCTATATCAACAAGGATGTGACCAATCCGGGTGTCACGCCCGGCGTCATCGCCACCACGCCGTCGCGGGTCCACTACAATATCGGTGCCAAGGCCGACATCTTCGACATGGCTAGCTGCCTGGTTTCAGTGCAGAATCCCTTTGGCTCCGACACGGCGCGCACCAATGCCTATGCCGCCATGACCAAGCAGGCGGTCAGCGAATCTATCCGCTCTACCGATACCGGCCTGACCTGTGCCGTCGGCCTGCAGGCCGGACCCGGCGTTATCAGCCTGATCGGCGGCATTTCGGGGCAGAACCTGGACTACAAGGCAGCCATCCCTACGGGACTGGCAACCAACACACCCCTTTCGCTCAATGGCTGGGGCCTGGGCTGGCGCGCCGGCGCTGCCTATGAAATCCCCGAATATGCCCTGCGCATCAGCGCCATCTACAATGCGCCCATCAACTACACGCTGAACGGCACAGCCTATGGCGGCGCGGCTTCCTCGTCGGTTACCGCCCCGCAGTCCATCGAAGTGCGCGGGCAGACCGGCATAGCACCCGGCTGGCTGGCCCTGGGCTCGGTCAAATGGACCAATTGGTCCGTGCTGCAGAAGCTGACGGTCACCACCATCGGCGCCCCCGTGGTCTCCACCTTCAACTATCGTGACAGCTGGACCATCTCGGGCGGCATTGGCCATGCCCTCAGCGAGCAACTGAGCATGGTGGCCATGGCCACCTGGGATCAAGGCACCTCGACCCCCGGCGCCGGTGGCGTGCTGACCGCCGGCACCCAGACCGACCGCTTTGGCCTGTCGCTGGGCGGCATCTACAATGCTTCGCCCAATCTGCAGATCACCGGCGGCATCTCAGCCAGCACCCTGGCTTCGGGCTCCAACGCCTTGGGCGAACGTTGGGACACCGGCTATGTCCTGGCCGTCAGCGGCGGCATCAAGGGCTCGTTCTAGCCCGCG
>JAHJOS010000475.1 GCA_018820005.1 Alphaproteobacteria bacterium
CACTTCGGGGTGGCCGAAGAACCAGAACAGATGCTGGAACAGGACCGGATCGCCGCCCTCGGCAGGCTTGAAGAACGCAGTGCCGAAGTTACGATCGGTCAGCAGCATGGTGATGGCACCGGCCAGCACTGGCAGGGCCAGCAGCAGCAGGAAGGCCGTCACCAGGACCGACCAGGCAAACAAGGGCATCTTGTGCAGAGTCATGCCCGGCGCACGCATGTTGAAGATGGTGGTGATCAGGTTGATCGCACCCAGGATCGAGCTGACACCAGCCACGTGAAGCGAGAGAATGGCGAAGTCGAGCGCCGGACCAGGATGTCCCGTCGTCGACAGCGGCGGATAGACGGTCCAGCCACCACCGAATCCGAGCGCGCCCGGGCCGGTACCTTCAAAGAACAGGCTCATCAGCAGAAGGATGAAAGCCGGCGGCAGAAGCCAGAACGCGATGTTGTTGATGCGCGGGAAAGCCGTATCCGGCGCGCCGATCATGAGAGGGGCAAAATAGTTGGCAAAGCCACCCATGGTGGCAGGCATCACCACGAAGAACACCATGATGAGCGCATGGGCAGTGGTGAACACATTGTACATGTGCTTGCCGGCGTCGAGCGCCTCGCCACCTGCGGGATCCATGCCATAGACCATGGCTGCAAGGCCATGGAAGATCTGGATGCCAGGCTCCTGCAACTCCATGCGCATGACGCCGGAGAGCAGGCCACCGACGATACCGGTGAACACGGCAAACCACAGATACATCACACCGATGTCTTTGTGATTGGTCGAATAGACCCAGCGGCGCCAGCCGGTAGGTGTGTGGTTGTCGTGCGCATGATCGTGCGCAGCGTGGGCTTCGAGGTGAGCTATATCGGCCATGTTAATCTATCCCCTGACCCGTGTTCTTACTGCAATGCCACAAGGGTCGCATTGGCGGCGGCGTAGTCGCCTGCCTTGAACGCGGCCATGTAGGTTGCGAATTCTTCTTTAGTCACCACGCGAATGGCGATCGGCATGAACGCATGGTCCTTACCGCACAACTCCGAGCACTGGCCATAATAGATGCCGGTCTCGCGCACGTTGAACCAGGTCTCGTTCAGTCGACCGGGCACGGCATCAATCTTGACGCCGAAGGACGGCAGCGCGAAGGCATGGATCACGCCGGACGGATCAGCCGTCACTTCAAGGCGAACGGTGGTGTCAACCGGCACAACCAATTCATTGTCCACGGCCAGCAGGCGCGGCTGTCCCGGCTTGGTGGCTGCACGATCGGCTTCATTGAGCATGATCGAGGTCAAGGACACGCCGTCGTCGACATATTCATAGTCCCAGTACCACTGCTGGCCAGTCGCCTTGATGGTCAGCTCAGGCGCAGGAACCTCAACTTCGCCGAACGAGAAGATATTGGAACCGAGATATTTGCGCTCGCCATCAGGCGTGGTGAGCTGATCGGACAGCACACCGAAGGACGGAATGGCTATGATGATGAGGATGACGATCGGCAGAACCGTCCAGACCACTTCCACAAGAGTATTGTGCGTGAATGCAGCCGGCACCGGATTCCGCTTGGCGTTGAAGCGGAACATGATCCACAGCAACAGCGCCAGCACAAAGACCACGATCAACGAGATCGTCCACATCAGGATGCCGTTGTGGAAGCTGACGATGGAATCCATGATCGGCGTCACGGCACGCTGCAGATGGTACTGACCATAAACGGGATGCCCCGTCTCTTCCGCCACCTTATCTTGCGCCATGACGAAAGCCGGGGCCAGCGCCATTGCGGCTGCCGAAATAGCGCCTATCTTTCTCAAGAACTGCCCGGTCACCATAAACCCCTGTGTCGACATCAATTGGTGCATCCACACCGGGATTGAGTGCAATAACAGCGGCATAGCAAACGCCGCCCCGACTCAACCTCGGAGCGAAAAACTCTATCCTGACCTAAATCACATCCCAGAGACCGAGTCCATTGCGGCAAGAGTGTGCGCAACTGCGTCATATTGTGCGGTCGGAGAATAAAATCGCCTCATGCCCGCCGCAGTTTGGCGGGCATATCTCCCGCAAATCCGGGGTTTGGTTGACTCGCAGCCCAGCGTATCGGAAACACAATATTCAAAAAGCTGACGCACGATTCGTCGGGAGAAGTGACACAGTGATGCAGAATTTTAGCCGCCATATCGCCGGCGCAGGTCTGGCCCTGTTGGCAATCGTTGCAGCCGGCAGCGCAGTGGTCGCCCAGGGTGTCGTGCGCGCCCAATATGGCGACTGGCAGATGAGTTGCGATACTCCGCCAGGTGCAAGCTTTGAACAATGCGCGATCATCCAGAATGTGATGGCGGAAGATCAGCCCAACGTCGGTCTATCGGTGATTGTGTTGCGCACGGCCGACAGGGAAGCGCGCCTGCTGCGGGTTCTCGCGCCACTTGGTGTGTTACTGCCCAACGGACTGGGGCTTAATGTCGATGGCAAGGACATGGGGCGCGTGGCCTTCGTGCGTTGCCTGCCCAATGGCTGTGTTGCCGAGGTCGTTCTGGACGATAGCCTGATAGAGACACTGTCGAACGGCAAGAGTGCCATCTTCGTCGTCTTCAAGACGCCCGAAGAAGGCATAGGCATCCCGGTTTCGCTCAATGGCTTCAAGGATGGATTTGCCCAGCTGCCCTGACGTAGAGGTTACAGCATGACACAAGAGCGCCGCGCGACGATCCGCCACCGCGTGCTCAAGGGCGGCCGTATTGTGTTCAATGACGGCTTTTCGACCTATGACTGCATGGTGCGAAACTTCTCCGAGGACGGCGCAAAGCTGAAAGTCGCCAGTGTCATTGGCATTCCTGACCAATTCCAACTCGTGCTGGATGATGGGCGCAAGTTTGACTGCGCGGTATCTTGGCGGACCGAGGCGGAGCTGGGCGTGACCTTCAGGCGTACCGTTGAATAAAAAAGCCGGACAGGTGCAATGCACCGTCCGGCAAGTCATCAGGAAACTCGGCCGGTGGCAAAACCGGCCGATGATGGGACGAACGCTCGTAACAAGTGACCGTACCAACATGGAAAAGCCGCGGCATTGACTGCCGCAGCGTAATTCGTTGCGCTACTCCTAGAAGCGCGCGTTGCGGGCCCGGGCAGCGTTGAGCACATGGCCAGGATTGCTGGCGCTGCGCGACATGGCTGCCGCAATGTCGGCGCGGGAAATGCCGAGGTCATCCAGGCGGGCATGATCGAGCTCAAGCAAGGCTACAAGCGCATTCCGGCGGGTGCGTGCGGCTTTGGCCTGGCCAATCCAGCGCAGGAGCGCGGCAAAGGGGCGGGGCGTGGCGGCCGCAAGTGACCGCTCGCCGGGAAGCGAGAGAGCCATGGTAATCTCCAAACATCTTGTTGTGCCGAAGGGAGGTCGGCGGGTTCCGCGCTGTGTCTTCTAGCGCCGATGTTGATGAATTAGCGCTCTGGACATTCATTCGTCCAACAAATAGATTTCATTCACGCCATCAATTTGAGTGATGTCACTCCCATGAGCACGCCGCTTGACCTCGACCAATTACAGAGCTTTTGCGCCATTGCCGATTGCGGCAGCTTCACCGAGGCTGCGCGACGTCTCAACAAGACACAATCTGCGGTTTCCATGCAGATCAAACGCCTCGAAGAGCGGCTGGGCCAATCACTGCTGACGCGCGATGGACGGCGGGTCACGCTAACGTTGCCGGGCGAAACTCTGTATTCGCGAGCCCGCAAGATGCTGCGCACTAATGCCGAAATTCTTGACCATTTTTCCGAGGGTGACCTGTCGGGTTCGATCCGCTTCGGCGTGCCGGATGATTATGCGGTGCGCCTGCTGCCTGTGATACTGTCGAGTTTCCAGCGAACACACCCCAAGATTGCGGTCGATGTGGCATGCATGGCATCCGAGCACCTGCTTGAGGGCATGCGGGCCGGGCGTTATGATCTGATCGTGTTTACCCAGGGCACCGAGCAAAACTACGGCGAATTGTTCCGTACCGAGAAAATGTTCTGGGTGGCCTCGCACGGTGGCCGCGCGCTGGCCAGTACACCACTGGCCATCGCCTGTGGCCCGACGTTCTGCATCTGGCGCAAGGACGCACAGGATGCGCTGGAACGCTCCGGGATGGACTATCGCGTCGCCTACACATCGTCCAACGCGACCGCGATATCGAGCGCCGTCTTGTCCGACCTTGCCATCGGCTTTCTGCCGGAAAGCGCGCTGCAGCCAGGCATGCGCGTGGTCAATGACGACCATGGGCTGCCCCGTCTTGGGGATGCCCAGATCGCGTTGATGCGCGCCAGCCATGCCTATGGTGGCATTTACGATGCTCTGGCCAATCATATTGTTCAGTCGATGGGCAATCTGGATGGCGTGGCCCAGCAGGGAGAAGCTGCGGAGTAGCATCTGCACGCACTTGACCTGCCTCGAGCGATGTCGCACCACATGGTCATGGCCGAACCTTTGACCAATGCCGCTGAGTACAGCGTTTCCGAGATTGCCCAGGCGGTCAAACGCACGGTCGAGGATGAATTCGGCCATGTGCGTGTCCGGGGCGAAATTTCCGGCTTTCGAGGGCAGCACGCGTCCGGTCACGCCTATTTCACGCTCAAGGACGAAAATGCGGCGATTGATGCCGTGGTCTGGAAGGGCAATTACGCCAAGTTGACGTTCAGGCCCGAGGAAGGACTTGAGGTCATCGCGACCGGGCGACTGACGACTTTCCCCCGCTCATCGAAATATCAGATCGTCATTGACAATATAGAGCCCGCCGGCGCTGGCGCGCTGATGGCTTTGCTGGAAGAGCGTAAGCGCAAGCTGCAGGCTGAAGGGCTGTTTGCGCGCGAGCGCAAGCGCGAACTTCCCTATCTTCCACGGGTTATCGGGGTCATCACGTCGCCAACCGGCGCTGTTATCCGCGATATCCTGCACCGCCTCGCTGACCGTTTCCCGACACATGTCCTGGTTTGGCCCGTTCGGGTGCAGGGCGAGACCTGCGCCCCTGAGGTTGTCAACGCGATCGAAGGGTTCAACGCTCTGGTGCCCGGCGGTCCCCTGCCCCGACCAGATTTGTTGATTGTTGCGCGCGGTGGCGGCTCGATCGAGGATCTGTGGGGCTTTAACGAGGAAGCCGTGGTCCGGGCCGTCGCGGCCAGTGAAATTCCCA
>JAHJOS010000476.1 GCA_018820005.1 Alphaproteobacteria bacterium
AGCCAAGGTGCTCACCCACAAGGCCTTCTTTGCCGGCGAGGAAGACGCCATGAGCTGGCCGGAACGGCGCCAGTTCGACGAGTTCACCTTTGGCTATTGCTTGACCGTGCACAAGGCGCAGGGCAGCCAGTGGGACAATGTCTATCTGTTCGACGAGAGCTTCGTGTTCCGCGAGGAGCGGGCGCGTTGGCTCTATACCGGCATTACTCGGGCAGCCGAAAAGATCACTGTCGTATCCTGATGCAGACAGTCACGTGCTGGCGACGCTGATGGCGTCGGTGGTCCACTCGGCCTCGGTACCCAGATCGATCGCCTGGCTCCAGACCTGGATCTGCTGCGGATTAACGGGGCCAAAGATGGTTGCAAACGAAGTATCGGCAGCATCGCGGCCAACGCCGATGCGGACCAGTCCGTCAAGCGCTGCCATGCGGGTGGGATCAAACAGATACCAGCGATCCCCCAGGTAGGCCTCAAATACGGCGTGAAAGTCCTGCGGTTCGAGCTGCCAGGCGTAACAGCTGACAAAGCGCGCCGGAATGCCAAGCGCCCGGCAGAAGGTAATGCCCAGGTGTGCAAAGTCACGGCAGACACCAGCGCGCAACGAGAAGGTGTCGGCGGCAGTGGTCGTGGTGTCACTGGTGCCGAACTGGTAGTCGACCTCGCTGTTGATCCAGTTGCAGATTTCCACAACACGGCTGAAGCCGGGCGCGATGTTGCCGAACTGCCGGGTCGCAAAGCGCGCCAGTTCATCAGATGGGCAATAACGCGACGGGTTCAGAAAGGCCAAAGTATCGAGCGGCAGCGTGGCAACGGGTACTTCGCCAACAATGGCAGGCGCCAGGTGCAACGGGTCCAACTCGATCTCCGCCGCGTACCGCAACTGCAGAAAGCCGGCAGGGGCAGTCAGCCGGAGGTAGCGGTTGCCGCTTTCCTGCGCGGTCTTTTCGTCAAAGATCAGATTTGGTGTGATGGTGAGCGTTTCGTTGACGATGCGCTGCCTGCCGCCGCGCATCGCTTCGATGTTAAAAATCAACGTTGCGCTGTCGATGGCTTCATAGCCGATCTGGCATCCTACGGATAAACGCACGGCGCATCCCTGGTTTCCGTGCCGTTCGTACAAAGTGGTGCGAGCGGCATGGGTGTTGTCTTGGCGTGACCCTAACACGACAATGGCGACGATTGCATGGCGCGAACGCGGTGGTCACCAGTCGCCCAGTGCATGGCAGTGCGCCTTACAGAAAGCCCCTTTGCCGCCATATACTTGGCCTAAAGATGCTTGCAGATGGGCGCAGCATACCCCATCTTGCCACTAGAGATTCAGAACAGCACCAGGTTCCCAAAACGCCACGGAGGCAACATGCACCACGATACCCCCTTGATCACAACGATCGTGGCAGGTCTGGTGCTGGCCTATATATTTGGCATGATTGCCCACCGTCTCAAGATGCCCCCGTTGGTGGGGTATCTGTTTGCCGGTATCCTGGCAGGCCCCTACACGCCGGGTTTTGTGGCCGACCAGGCGCTCGGCGCCGAACTGGCGGAGCTGGGCGTCATCCTGCTGATGTTCGGTGTTGGCCTGCACTTTTCGCTCAAGGATTTGATGAGTGTTCGCGCGCTGGCTATTCCCGGTGCGCTGGCTCAGATCGCCCTGGCAACTCTGCTGGGCCTGGGGCTTGCCACCTTGCTGGGTTGGGGGCTGGGTGCCGGCTTGATCTTTGGTCTGGCCCTTTCGGTGGCGTCCACTGTGGTGCTGCTCAAGGCGATGCAGGACAGGCGGCTGATCGAGACCGAACGCGGCCGGATCGCCGTTGGCTGGTTGATCGTGGAAGACCTGGCCATGGTGCTGGCGCTGGTGTTGATCCCAGCGATTGCCAGCGCCAGTGGCGGCGATACCGGGGTTCATGACCCCTTTGTTTCGTTCGTCGCGCGCTTTCTGGGTGTTGAGGTTGGAATCTGGGGCATCCTGGCCCTGACCCTTATCAAGGTTGCCGCTTTTGTCGGTTTTATGCTGGTGGTGGGTCGTCGGGTCATTCCCTGGGCGCTGCATGGCACGGCCCATACCGGAAGCCGCGAGTTGTTCCGGCTGGCCGTGCTCGCCATTGCCCTTGGCGTGGCGCTGGGTTCTGCCCTGCTGTTTGGGGTTTCGCTGGCGCTGGGTGCCTTTTTTGCAGGCATGATCCTTTCCGAAAGCGAGTTGTCGCACCGTGCGGCGCAGGAGACGCTGCCGCTGCGCGATGCTTTCGCGGTGCTGTTCTTTGTGTCTGTAGGCATGCTGTTTGATCCTTCGATCATCATCACCGATCCACTGCCCGTGCTGGCGACCGTGTTCATTATCGTCATCGGCAAATCGGTTGCCGCCTTGGGGATAGTGCTGCTGGCTAAGCGCCCGCTGGCTACGGCCCTGACCATCTCTGCCTCGCTTGCGCAGATCGGCGAATTCTCGTTTATCCTTGCCAGCATGGGCGTCGCGCTCGCCATCCTGCCGGCCGAGGTCCAGGACCTGATCCTGGCAGGTGCCCTGATCTCCATCGTGCTCAATCCAGTCGTCTTCTGGGCTGTCGACCTGGCCAAGCCCCGGATCGAGGCGCGGGTGGCACAGCGCAGGGCCGCACGGGCTGGCACCGATGGTGTGCAGATCGATCCACCCATGACCAAGGATGAGGGGGCGGCCATCGCCGCTGATGTGCGCCAGTCGGTTACTGAGACAGACGGCGAAAGCGATGATCAGCCTGAGGCGAGCCAACAGACCGGCCACACTGTTCTGGTCGGCTTTGGCAGGGTTGGGCGCGTAGTGGGTGAGGGGCTCCGCGCTGCAGGCGCGCCGCTGGTTGTCGTCGAGGACACGGAGCACTCGGTAGCATCTGCGCGGGCAGCGGGCATTGAGGTCGTGTTTGGCAACGCCGCCAGCGTCGACGTACTCAAGCTGGCCAATCTGCAGGCCGCGTCCTGCCTGCTCATTGCGATTCCCAACGGCTTTGAAGCGGGTACCGTCTGCGAGGTCGGCCGCAAGCTCAATCCGTCGATACGGATTATCGCCCGGGCACATTCCGATGAAGAGGCCGCGCATCTGCGCAGTTTGGGTGCTGACACAGTCATCATGGGTGAACGCGAAATCGGCCTGGGCATGCTGTCGTGGCTTCGCGGCGAGCGCAGCGATGGCGCCGCTGCCGCCGGTCAGGCATCCGAGGCCAAGTTACCCGCAGGTGAAAACGTGGTGTCCAAGGCCGCCGCCAATGCTGCGCTGGTGGAGACCGTAAAGACGGACGGTGATGCCATTGCTGCCGTTGCAGATCCGGCACCGGCGCAAACGCTGAACATTGATGAGCAGGTTGCCGAAGAGATTAGTGAAGGTGGTCCGATCGCACCGGCTCCAAGGATGGACACGGTCGAAACGATCAAGACCGATGGCGATCAGGTGGTGGTGGTCAGCGATGCGGCGGCTGATCAGACCTTGAGCGTTGCCGGGCAGGTCGTTGAACAGGTCAGCGAGGGCGGCCCGATTGCTCCGGCCGCCGCCCCAGGCACGGTCGAGACAATCAAGACTGATGGCGACGATGTCGTTGTGGTGTCTGACGCGGCGCCAGATGAAATGCTTACGGTTGCCGAACAGGTCGCCGAGGAAATCAGCGAGGGCGGGCCTGTAATTTCCCCGTCGGTGCCGGAAACGTTCAAGTCCGACGGCAATGAAATGGTGGTGGTGTCCGATCCGGCGCCCAAGGAAATCCTGACGGTCGCCGAACAGGTTGCCGAGGAAATCAGTGAAGGCGGACCTGTAGCGGTGAAGCCGGAGGCGGCATCGTCGGACCAACAGGATCTGTCTCCGGCTGAAAAGGCCGGGGACGACCCCCATGCAGTGCCGCCGGTGACACCCGAACCAAAAGGATGAGGCAACGCAATTCACTATGGCATTCAAAAGCAGTTCTGTGAGACTGCAGACCGCTATAGCTTCGCCAGGTAAGGCGACGCCAATGTACGACGAGAGCAGTTTGGTCCCATGATTTCGCAAAAAGCCAAATATGCGTTGCGCGCGCTGGTGTCGTTGGCGCGGGCCCCGCGTGGCGAGACGATGATGATCGGCGACATCTCCAAAGCGCAGGCGATACCCAAGAAGTTCCTTGAGCAAATTTTGCTCGAGCTTAAGCGGGCCGGCTATGTTGCCAGCCGCCGCGGGCGCTCGGGTGGTTACGAATTGTTGATGGCACCGGAAGAAATCATGTTCGGCGAGGTGTTACGGCTGATCGATGGCCCGATCGCTCCTTTGCCGTGCCTGTCCAAGATCGCCTATCGCAAATGCGAGGACTGCCGCGATGAGCAAAGCTGCGAAATTCGTCACGTGTTTGAACGCGTGACGCTGGCCACGCGGGCGGTGCTTGACACGACTACGCTGGCCGACTCGCTTCGGCTCGAAGAGATACCCGTCTAGCCTATTGGACGGTGCGGTCTGGCCGACGTCACAAAGCTATCCGAAAACCACGGTCTTCTTGCCGTTCAGCATTACCCTATCCTCAAGGTGCAGCTTGACGGCGCGGGCCAGCACGCGGCTTTCGATATCGCGGCCGGCGGCCACCAGATCTTCGGCGCTCATGGCATGGGTGACGCGGGCGGTTTCCTGCTCGATGATCGGGCCTTCGTCGAGGTCGGGCGTCACGTAATGGGCGGTGGCGCCGATGATTTTGACGCCACGCTCATGGGCTTGGTGATAAGGCTTGGCGCCCTTGAAGCTGGGCAGGAAGGAATGGTGGATGTTGATCACCTGCCCGAAGAGCCGCGTCGACAGCTCATTGGACAGAACCTGCATATAGCGGGCGAGCACCACTAGGTCCGCGCCGACCTTCTGGATGATGTCGAGCACCTGGGCCTCCTGGGCGGCCTTGGTGTCCTTGCTGACAGGCAGTTGGTGGAAGGGGATCCCGGCATCCTCGGCGATCTTCTGGGCATCGGGGTGATTGGAGATCACGGCTGCGACTTCGGCATCGAGCCAGCCGACACGGATCTGGTAGAGCAGATGCAGCAGGGTGTGGTCGAACTTACTGACCAGAATAACAATGCGCTTGCGCCGGCTCTGGTCGACCAAGCTCGTCTTCATCGAAAAGCGCTCGATGGGGGACTTCAGCGCGCGATCGATGGCGTCGCGGCTGACGCCACTGGGGGCGGCAAAGGCCAGGCGCATGAAGAAGCGGCCGGTTTCGCGATCCCAGAACTGGTTGGATTCAGCGATATTGGCCTCAAGGGCCGCGAGTTCCGTGGTGACGGCCGCCACGATACCGGGACGGTCGGCGCAGCTGAGGGTCAGGACGAAATTGGCCGAGGACATTGGGCGCACTCCAAGAATTGGGGGCAGCGGTATCAATGGCTTGGGGCCGGGGTCAAGTTCTGAAATCGCGGTCAAGCAAAAAGGGCCGCCCCGATGGGTGGCCCTTCCTGAGTTTCGGCCTCGTGGCCTGAGGAGGGGGTGTCAGGCGAGCATCTCCCGCACAAACACCTTATACCCAAGACCGTCTTCGAGCGCCGTAATCTCATAGGACATTGGATCACCTCCTTCACGTTGGTTGAACATGACAAGGATGGTGCGCCGATTTTTCTGATCTGTCCAGAGGGCGATTTGCGGCCGCCGGCCCTGCGTTCCTTCGGGAGCCTCAGGCCTTTGCGCGTTTGGGATGGGCGCGCAGCTGCACTATGGTGGCGATGGCCACGCCCAGGGCGACAAAGCCGATGATGATGGTGGCCAGGGCATTGACGTCAGGCGAGACGCCCAGCTTGACTTTGGAGAAGATGACCATCGGCAGGGTTGATGAGCCGGGGCCGGACACAAAGCTGGCAATGACCAGATCGTCCAGTGACAGGGTAAAGGCCAGCAGCCAACCCGAGACAAGCGCCGGGGCGATGATGGGCAGGGTGATGTCAAAGAACACGCGCACGGGCGTGGCGCCCAGGTCCATGGCCGCTTCCTCAAGGCTCATATCGAGGTCGCGCAGGCGCGACTGCACAACCACCACCACATAGGCCATGCAGAAGGTGGAGTGGGCGATGATGATGGTGAGGAGGCCGCGTCCCGATGGCCAGCCGATAATGGCTTCCATGGCCACGAAAAGCAGCAGCAGCGAGAGGCCCGTGATGACGTCGGGCATGACCAGCGGCGCCGACACTGTGCCGGCCAGCAGGGTGCGACCGCGGAACTTGCGGAAGCGCACCAGCGCCACGGCACAGAGCGTGCCCAGCACCAGGGCAATGCTGGCGGCGCAGAAGGCGATCTGCGCGCTGAGCCAGGCAGCGCCTAGGATCTGCGGATCGGCCAGCACCTTGCCGTACCATTTGGTGGAAAAGCCCGACCAGACCGTCACCAGGTCGCTTTCGTTGAACGAAAACACCACCAGCGAGACGATGGGGGCATAGAGGAAAGCAAAGCCCAGGGTTGCCGCGATGGGCAGGAACCAGCCTCGTCTCATCTCAATTCCCCCGTTCCTTGTCCTGCTCGGCGTCCTGCGCCCGCTGCAGCAACATGATGGGCACCACCACCACGATCAGCATGGCAATGGCCACGGCGGCGGCGCGGGGCCAATTGGTATTGGCAAAGAACTCGTCCCACAGCACGCGGCCGATCATTAGCGTCGAAGGGCCGCCCAGCAGTGCGGGGATGACGAATTCGCCAATGGCGGGAATGAACACCAGCATGCAGCCGGCGATGATGCCGGGGCGCGACAGCGGCAGGGTGATCGAGAGGAAGGTGCGAACCGGGCGCGCGCCGAGGTCGGCCGAAGCCTCCAGCAGGGCGCCGTCGAGTTTGACCAGATTGGTATAGAGCGGCAGGATCATGAAGGGCAGATAGGTATAGACGATGCCGACATAGACGGCGAAATCGGTCTGCATCATCACCAGCGGCGGGATGCCGAACAGGCCCAGGAACTGGTTGATGACGCCATTGCCCCGCATGAAGCCGCTCAACGCATAGACGCGCAGCAGGAACGAGGTCCAAAACGGCAGGATCACTAGCATGAGCAGGATATTGCGCCAGCGGTCAGGCGCGCGGGCGATGGCATAGGCCATCGGATAGCCGATCAGCAGGGTGATGGCGGTGGAGATCAGCGCGATCTTGATCGAGCTGAGATAAGCAGCGACATAGAGGCTGTCGCTGAACAGTCGCAAATAGTTGTTCAGATGCAGCGTCAGCTGCACAGTGCCGTCCTCATTGGTCAGCAGTGGCGTATAGGGCGGGCGGCCAAACTGCTTCATGGTCAGCGAAATGCCGAACACCACCGCCAGTGGTACCAGGAAGAAGATGGTGAGCCAGATGGCTGGCGCCGCGATCACTAGCGCCTTGCCGGATAGGCCAACAGCGGCGAGCGCGCGCTCCACGCCCGACCAGGCGCGGGGGCGGGGCGGCGGCGGAGAGTGCGCGTCGAACGTGCTCATACGGTCAGCACCGAGCCGGCGCTGTCGCCCCATGAGAGGTAGACTTCTTCATCCCAGGTGATGGCGTCAGGATTGCCGCGCGTCAGATTGGTCTGGGTTACACGCAGACGTTTGCCGCTGGGCAACAGCACCTGATAGACGCTCATGTCGCCGAGATAGCCGATGTCCTCGACCATGCCGCGCGTCACATTGGCGTCGTGGATGCCCTCGGGCTTTTCGCGGCTCAGCACGATCTTTTCGGGGCGGATGGCCCAGCTCAGATGCTGGTCGGGCGCGCAGTCCACGCCATGGCCGACATAGATGTCGCAGCCCAGCTCGTCGGAGCGGATGCGCACATGGGCCGGCTCGTCCTCGGTGACCACGCCCTCGACCATGTTGACCGAGCCGATGAAGCTGGCGACGAATTTGGAATTGGGGAATTCATAGATGTCGGTGGGTTCGCCGATCATGGCGATCTCGCCCTGGTTCATCACCCCGATGC
>JAHJOS010000477.1 GCA_018820005.1 Alphaproteobacteria bacterium
CGAAGCCGCCCTTGCCGACGGCGCCGATCTCGTCGGCGGCTGCAGCTACACCGATCCAGATCCCACCGAGCATATCGCCCGCATTTTCGCGCTGGCCGAGCGTTTTGGCGTTGCCGCCGATTTCCACGTCGATTTCGATCTGACGCCAACCGGCTCGGACCTGCCTGCCATCGTCGCCGAGACCGAACGCCGGGGCTGGCAGGAACGTGTCGTATGCGGCCATGCCACCAAATTCTCCACCTGGGCGCCATCCGAGCGCGACGCAATGGCCGATCGCCTGGCCGCAGCCGGCATTGGCGTCGTTGCCCTGCCCGCCACCGATCTCTTTCTTCTGGGCCGCAGCGCCGAAACCCTGGTGCCGCGCGCGGTGGCGCCGCTGATGGCGCTGGCGGCGCGGGGCGTCGTCACCGCTGTGGCCAGCAACAATGTGCTCAACCCCTTCACGCCCTATGGCGACGCCAATCTGATGCGCATGGCCAATCTGTTCGCCAACGTCGCCCAATTGGCGCGCGATGATGCGCTTGCGCAGGCCTTCGCCATGATCTCGGCACAGCCCGCCCGTCTGTTGGGACGCCCGCATGATCTGGCGGTTGGCGCCTCAGCCGATCTGGTGCTGATCGATGCGATCTCGCCTGCCGATGCCGTGCGTCGCTGCGCGCCGGCACTGGCGGGTTGGAAGCGTGGCCGGCAGAGCTTTGAGCGGCCCCGGGCCACCATGATGGGTCACTGACGCGATCAGCTCGCGATCCGGCGGGACACGGCCAGCGCGACGCTGGGGCGAATGCGCCCGTCACGGCGGAAATCGGTAGGCGACATGCCGGCAATCTTGCGGAAGGATTTGTTGAAGGCGCTCAGCGAGCCAAACCCGCTGTCCATGGCAACCTGCAGCACATTGGCATCCTCCTGCATCAGCAGGGCCTGCGCATAGCTCAGCCGCATCAGGTTCACATAATCATTGAGCGTCATGCCCGTCGATTTCTTGAACACGTTCATCGCGTATTTGGGATGGATATCGGCCGCCGAGGCAATGTCGGCGGAATCGATGTCCTCGCGGAAATTCTCGGCGATGAAATCGCAGATCCGCACCACGATGGGTGAGGACTGGTGGTCGAGCCCCTCCACTGTCAGCCCCGTATTGGCCGCATCGGGCAGCAGCCGATAGGGATCGAAGCGAATGCGCTCGATGCGCAGCAGCAGCTCGTCCACCGCCATGATGGCCTTCATGGGGTCGCCCGAGCGGGCATATTCATTCCATCGCGAAAAATTGAGTGAGTCAGCGATGTCGGTCGCGTGGGTTACCAGCGCGGCGCCCTGCATCAGTCGTGCCTGCACATCGCGCGGCAGTCGAAGCCGGAAAAAATGCACCAGCGGCAGATGACCGCCCGTATAGACCAGATCGTCCGAGCAATCATCGAGCTGATGGGGCAGTCCGCCCCAGAACAGGGCCATATCCCCCTGCTGGAACAGCACTTCGTGGCCACTCATCTTATAATGGGCCCAGCCGCGGACGATGTAGTTGACTTCAACCTGGGCGTGCCAGTGTGGCGCCCGCATGATCAGCGGCGTTGCATGAAACATGCTGAGCGCCGTGGGCTTGCGCTCTACGCCATTGGCGACGGGCTCGTAATAGCCCCGATCTGCCATCTTACTTTCCGCCAACTCTGCATACCCTTTTGGTGGGACGCCACCAACTATTCAGATAGCTTAGAAAGCGCTCATCGCAAGAGCAACCTAAAAGGGAGGATGAATATGAACCGTATTGCTTCGCGTCGTGGACGCGTGCTCGCTCTGGCTTTGGCCGGTGTCAGCTTTCTCAGCGTGGCCGCAGCTTCGGCCGGAGAAATCTCGGTCTGGGTCTGGGACAAGGCGTTCAACGGCGACACCATGCGTGAAGCCGGCGCGCTCTACACAGCCGATCACCCGGATGTGACGTTCAACGTCGACGATACCGCCAGCCAGGACGATATCCGCGCCAAGCTGCAGACGCAGCTGCTGGCCGGCAGCACCGAAGGTCTGCCCGACATCGTGCTGATCCAGGACGATATTGCCCAGAAGTACCTGCAGTCGTTCCCCGGCGCTTTCGAGCCGCTGTCAGACAGCATCGATATGTCGCTGTTTGCCCAGTACAAGGTTGCCGCTGCTACCGTTGACGGCAAGTCCTACTCGGTGCCCTTCGACTCCGGTGTGACGGGCCTGTTCTACCGTTCGGATTTCCTGCAGGAAGCCGGCTTCACCGCCGCTGACCTCAAGGACATCACCTGGGACCGCCTGATCGAAATCGGCAAGGTCGTCAAAGAAAAGACCGGCAAGCCGCTGCTCGATCTCGACCTCAATGACACCGGCGTCATCCGCATGATGATGCAGTCGGCCGGCGAGTGGTATTTCAACGCTGATGGCAGCCTGCACATCACCGACAATGCCGCCCTCAAGAAGGCGATCGAAACCTACGCCAAGTTCTACCAGAACGACCTCGTCAAGCCAGTTTCCGGCTGGGCCGAATACACCGGCGCCTTCACATCGGGCGAAGTTGCCGTGGTGCCGGTTGGCGTCTGGATCACCGCCACGATCAAGGCCAATGCCGATCAGTCTGGAAAGTGGGCTATTGCTCCTATCCCGCGCCTTGATATCGACGGCGCCGTCAACGCGTCCAACCAGGGCGGCTCGAGCTGGTTTGTGCTGTCGTCCTCTGACAACAAGGAAGAGACCGTCGACTTCCTCAAGACCGTCTGGGCCGGCAATGACGACTTCTATCAGGACATCCTGATCAAGCGCGGCGCTGTTGGCTCGCTCCTGTCGGCGCGCAATGGCGATGCCTTCAAGGCATCAGACGACTTCTTCGGTGGTGCTCCGGTCTGGCAGGACTTCTCGACCTGGCTGTCGCAGGTCCCGAGCGTTGATTACGGCACCTTCACGTCCGAAGTCGATGCTGCCGTTCAGGCTCAGATGCCTGGCATCATCGCCGGTGGCGACATCGATGCCGCCCTGCAGGCCATCAACGACCAGGCCCAGCAGCAGATGCAGTAACCTCCCCGACGAAAGAGGGCTTCGGCTCGCTTTCGCATGGGTCGGGCGCCATGATCTGGCGCCCGACCTGTCGGCAATTGGAATGGTTGTGCATCAGGGAGGGTGACAATTGGCGCAGGCAAAACTGCATCGCAAGGAGCAGGTAACCGGCTGGGTATTCATTGCCCCCGCCTTGGTACTGCTCGGACTATTCATGATTTATCCGATCGTCTGGTCGCTCTGGATGAGCTTTCAGGTCGGCAAGGGGATGAATCTCAGCTTTGGCGGCTTTGCCAATATCGTCAGGTTGACCAAGGACGCCGTGTTCCTTCGGGCCCTGGGCAATACCTTCACCTTCTTCGTCTTCCAGGTCCCGATCATGATTGTTCTGGCGCTGCTGTTTGCAGTGGCGCTGAACGATTCGACCCTGAAATTCCGGGGCTTCTTCCGCACGGCGATCTTTCTGCCCTGCGCCACCTCGCTGATCGCCTATTCCACCGTGTTCAAGTCGATGTTCGCCATCGATGGCGTGGTGAACCAGACGCTGATGGAACTGCACCTGATCGCCTCCCCCATTTCCTGGCTCGGCGACCCCTTCTGGGCCAAGGTGCTGATCATCATGGCCATCACCTGGCGCTGGACCGGCTACAACATGATCTTCTATCTGGCGGCCCTGCAGAATGTGGATCGCTCGATTTATGAAGCCGCCCGCATCGACGGTGTGCCCGCCTGGGCGCGCTTCCGCTACCTCACCATTCCCATGCTCAAGCCGGTGATCCTGTTCACGACGGTGATTTCGACCATCGGCACGCTGCAGCTGTTCGACGAGGTTTACAACTTCAGCGCCGGCACCGGCGGCCCGGCGGATTCGACGCTGACGCTCTCGCTCTACATCTACAACCTCACCTTCAAGTTCATGCCCAGCTTCGGCTATTCGGCCACCGTGTCGTGGGTGATCGTGGTGCTTGTGGGTATCCTGAGCTTCCTGCAGTTCATGATTGCGCGTGATCGGAGAACCTCATGACCTTTGCTCTGGTTCGCCGCGGCCTCATTTATGCGCTGCTGTCCCTCGCCGCCTTCATCTCGATCTTTCCGTTTTACTGGATGGTCGTGGGCGCCACCAATACCTCTGCCGAGATCATCAAGGGCAAGTCCTCGATCGGGTCGGCCCTGATCACCAATGCCATGGCTTTCTTCAGCCAGGTCGATGCCGTGCGCATCTTCTGGAACTCGGGCGTCATCGCCATTGTCGGCACGATCCTGACCCTGGCGGTCTCCTCGCTGGCCGGTTACGGCTTTGAGATGTTCCGCTCGCGGATACGCGAGAAGCTGTTCGGCTTCCTGCTCCTGCTGCTGTCGATCCCGTTTGCAGCCATGATGGTGCCGCTGTTTGTGATGTTCAGCCAGGCCAAGCTGGTCAACACCTTTACCGCGGCAATCCTGCCGACGGTGGCGTCGATCTTCATCATCTTCTATTTCCGCCAGGCCACCAAGGCGTTCCCGCGCGAGTTGCGCGATGCGGCCAAGATCGACGGGCTCAAGGAATGGCAGATCTTCCTTTATGTCTATCTGCCGGTGATGCGCTCGACCTATGCGGCGGCCACCATCATCGTCTTCATGGCCAACTGGAACAATTACCTCTGGCCGCTGGTGGTGCTGCAGACCGCTGACAACAAGACGATCACGCTGATCCTGTCGGGTCTGACGGCGGCCTATACGCCGGACTATGGCCTGATCCTGTTCGGCACGGTGCTTGCCACGCTCCCCACTCTCATCATCTTCTTCCTGCTCCAGCGCCGCTTCGTTGAAGGCATGCTGGGCGCGGTCAAATAAGGTTCAGAACCATGAGCAGTCTCAAGCTTACGGACGTACACAAAAGCTACGGGAAACTCGAAGTCATCAAGGGTGTCGATCTCGAAATCCAGTCCAAGGAATTCGTCGTTTTCGTCGGACCCTCGGGCTGTGGCAAGTCTACCCTGCTGCGCATGATCGCCGGGCTCGAACACATCACCGCCGGTGATCTCGAAATCGGCGGCGTGCGGATGAATGATGTCGATCCCTCCAAGCGGGGCATCGCCATGGTGTTCCAGTCCTATGCGCTCTATCCGCATATGAG
>JAHJOS010000478.1 GCA_018820005.1 Alphaproteobacteria bacterium
ACGACGCGATCAGGGAAATAGACCGAATTGCCGCGCAGATAGGCCTCGCGGTCGAGCGCCGTGCCGGGGGTGACGTAGGCAGCGACGTCGGCGATGGCGACGGTCACGATATGGCCGCCCGCATTGGCCGGGTCGGTGTCAGGCTGGGCATAGACCGCGTCGTCGTGATCCTTGGCATCAAAGGGGTCGATGGTAATCAGCGGCAGGTCGCGCCAGTCCTCGCGGCCCTTGAGCGTCGCCTCGCTGGCTTCCTCGGCCTCGCGCAGCACGGACTGCGGAAAGCGATAGGGGATTTCCAGATTATGGATCGCGATCAGGCTGACAGCGCCTTCGCTCATGGGATTGCCGATGACCGAGACCACCTTGGCGCGCGGAATCATCAGCCGGCCCGAAAGCTTGACCTCGACTTCCACCAGATCGCCCTCGCTGGCATCGAGCAGATCGCCCAGTGGGATGCGCATTTCCTTGTTCTTGCGATCCACCGGAATGAGGCGGGCGCCATCGTCATCCATGCGCACGATGCCAATCTGGCCACGGCGCGGCTTGTCGAGGATCTTCATCGCCTTGGCGGTATAGAGAGGCAGTTCGCCATCGCCAGCGTCGATGCGGGCGAGGATGCGATCGCCCGGTGCGGGCGCCACGCGGGCATCGCGACCCATCAGCACGGTGACGCGGGGCTTTTCGCCTTCCTCATCGTTCCACTGGGCGGGGAAGGCATGCATGTTTTCCGGATCGGCATCGCTGGGGATGTCGAGAACGGTGACATGGGGCAGGGCTGCCGTACGGCGCAGGGCCTTTCTGGTCCGGGTGATGACGCCCTCGCCCTCGAGCTCGGCCAGCATGGCCTTGAACGGGCGGCGCATGTCGCCTCGGATGCCAAAAACCTTGGCCAGATCGCGCTTGCCCTTGATATCAGTTTGCTCGGCCAGGGCGGCCAGCAATTGCTCGCGACTGGGCAGGGTATCGGCGCGGGGTGCCGTGGCGCGGCGGGGGCCGGAAAGGTTCTTGGGCTTGGTTGTCTTGGCTTTGGGCATTGGGTCGTTTCTAAAAAATGTATCTCCTAGATAGGGCAGTCGGCGGAGAATTGCCAATTTGCATTGCGGCGGCATTTCATTCTACCAAATGGTTGACAATTGCTGGCGTGCGGAATATTCAACCTTATGGTGGAATTAATGGATGACGATCAGCTATCCCAGATCCTGAAGGCGGCCAGTGATTTGACGCGCCGGCAGCTGCTGACCACGCTGGTGCAGCAGGGGCCGACCCGGGTGACCGATCTGGCGCGGCATTTCGACATGTCACTCAACGGCATCTCCAAGCACATCAAAGTGCTGGAGGGGGCCGGGTTGGTGGCGCGCCGTACGCTGGGCCGGGAGCATCTGATCGAAGCCAGGCTTGAGCCCCTGCGGGCAATAGAAACTTGGTTCGGGGTCCTCAAATCCATCTGGGACCTGAGAATTGACGCGCTGGATGCGCTGTTGAGCAAAAAGGATGACGAGGATGAGTGAGCTATCGCTGACGACGACGCGGCAGATCAAGGCGCCGGTCGAAAAGGTATTCAACGCCTGGCTGGCTGCCGAAACGCTGCAGCGTTTCATGATGCCCTGTTCAGGCGGCAGTCTGGCCAAAGTGGCAACCGATCCGCATGTGGGTGGACGGTTCTCCATCGTCATGGGTGAGGAGGAGATTCCCCATGCCGGCACTTATCTGGCGATCGATCCGCACTCCCGGATCGTCTTCACCTGGGAGTCGCCCTATTCGGTCGATGGCAGCACGGTCACGCTGGATTTTCGGGCCTTGGACGCGCAGCACACAGAACTGACGCTGACACATGTCAAATTTGCCAGCGAAGGCTCGCGCGACGGCCACACCAAGGGCTGGGACATTATCCTGGTGGCCCTGGCCGGACTGACGCTCTAGCGCGACAGAAGGTCTGCGTCAGGGGGGATCGCCCCCGCAGCTTTTGGGGCAGGGCCATGGGTGGGGTTATAGATGATGGCCTAACATGCCGATTCGTCTGGACCCACCCATGACCATTCCCTTTTTTGACGGCCACAACGACACCCTGCTCAAGCTGCTGGAGGCGGAGGGAGATCGGACGGTGCTCTTTGTCGAGGGCATGCCCAAGGCCGATATCGATCTGCCGCGCGCCAAAGCGTCCGGCATGGCGGGTGGGTTCTTCGCGATGTTTCCGCCACCGCTCAAGGTCAAGCTTGATGCCGTCGTGGCGGCCCCCAATTACAGCGAAGGCGTGCTGCCACCAGAGCTGGCGGTCGCCGATGCGCAGCAGTCGACCTTTGGCATGAGCGCCATTCTGTTGCGGCTGGAGCGGGTTGGGGCGCTGGCGGTTTGCCGCACCGCTGCCGAGGTGCGCGCGGCGAACGCGCGAGGCGCGCTGGCGGCGGTGATGCATATCGAGGGGGCCGAGGCCATCGACACCGATTTCAACGCTCTGGAGGTGCTCTATGCCGCCGGATTGCGCTCAATCGGGCTGGTGTGGAGCCGGGCCAATGCCTTTGCCACCGGCGTGCCGTTCCGCTTCCCCTCGGATGCCGAGATCGGGCCGGGGTTGAGTGATGCCGGCAAGGCGCTGGTGCGCGAATGCAATGCGCGCGGCATCATGATCGATCTCAGCCATATCAATGCCGCCGGGTTCCGCGACGTGGCCGCGGTCAGCGACAAGCCCCTGGTGGCAACGCATTCCAATGTACACGCGATCTGCGCCAGCTCGCGCAATCTGGTGGACTGGCAGCTCAAGGCGATTGCCGACAGCAAAGGGATCGTGGGCGTCAACTATGCTACCGGCTTCCTGCGGCCGGACGGGCAATGGCGGGCCGACACCGAGATGGAAGTGATCGTGCGCCACGTCGATGCGCTGCTCGAGGCACTGGGCGAAGACGGCGTCGCACTCGGCAGCGATTTCGACGGCGCCATGCTACCAGCTCC
>JAHJOS010000059.1 GCA_018820005.1 Alphaproteobacteria bacterium
ACGCCTGCACGCCATTGACGATCCCCAGCACATTGACCGCAAACAGCCGCTGCCAGTTCTCGATGGGATCAAGAATCCCACCCGCGCCACCCGATACAAACGCCGCGGCATTGTTCATCAGCAGCGTCGGGCTGCCCCAGCGCGATGTCACCGTCGCTGCCAGCGCCAGCATGGCCGCCGGGTCGGCCACATCCGCCGTGCTGGTCATGATGGCGTCCTTGCCCACCACTTCGGCCAGTTCGCCGGCCGTGCGGGCCAGCTTGTCGGCGTTCACATCAACCAGTGCCATCCGCATCCCGGCCTGTGCCGCCCGCTGCGCCGCTGCCCGGCCAATGCCGCTGGCGCCCCCGGTGATTACGGCGATGCCGTCGGGCGTGAAACTGCTTGCCATGGTGTCGAGCCTCCTCTGTTGTGTTGCCGTGAGTCTAGCCAAAGCCGCGCCTCGGCGCACCCCGCCGGCCTGGCTCTATTTGCTGGGAGCAATTTGCGGGCCGCACTTGCGTTTTGGTCACCAAATTGTAAATGTCCAACCCCGGCTTGCCGGGGGGGTTTTGCTGCCCAAGCGCAGCCGCGTAGTGCCAGGGATATTGCCGCATGAAAGTCACGCTCGAACGCAATCATCTGCTCAAGTCGCTGAGCCATGTGCACCGGGTTGTCGAACGGCGAAATACCTACCCGATTCTGGCCAACGTGCTGTTCAAGGCCAGCGACGACAAGGTCGAGCTGCGCGCCACCGATCTGGATATCGAAGTCACCGAATCCGTGCCCGCCATGGTCTCGACCCCGGGCACCACCACCGTGCCGGCGCACACGCTTTATGAAATCGTCCGCAAGCTTTCTGATGGCGCCGAAGTGCGCCTCGAAACCGATGGCGGCGAAAACATGGTGCTGACCTCGGGCCGTTCGCGCTTCAATCTGGCCTGCCTGTCGCCCGACAGCTTCCCCGATCTCAAATCGGGCAGCTTCGGCCACCAGTTCTCCATGCCCGTCGCCGCGCTGCGCGAGCTGATCGAGCGCACCCAGTTCGCCATCAGCAATGAAGAAACCCGCTACTACCTCAACGGCATCTATTTCCACACCATCGACATCACCGGCACCGGTACCGTGCTGCGCGCCGTGGCCACCGATGGTCACCGCATGGCGCGCGCCGAGATCGAGGCCCCCGATGGCGCCAAGGGCATGCCCGGCATCATCGTCCCCAAAAAGACCGTTGGCGAAGTCCAGAAGCTCCTCGATGGCGCTGATGGCGATGTTGCCGTCGAAGTCAGCGACACCAAGATCCGCTTCACCGTCGGCTCGGTCGTGCTGCTATCCAAGCTCATCGAGGGCACCTTCCCCGATTACGATCGCGTGACGCCCAAGAACAACGACAAGCAGATGAATGTCGATCGCGCGGCCTTCGCCACCGCCGTTGATCGCGTCTCCACCATTGCCTCCGATCGCGGCGGCAAGGCCGTCAAGCTCCAGGCCAAGGACGGTCTGCTCGAGCTTTCGGTGACCAATCCCGATCACGGCACGGCCAGCGAAGAGCTGGCGGTGGAATTTGAGACCGACGGCTTCGAGATCGGCTTTAACGCCCGCTACCTCCTCGACATCATCGGCCAGATCCGCTCGGAAAGCGCCGTCTTCATGTTCAACGACGCCGGCTCGCCAACCCTGGTCCGCGACGAAGGCGAAACCCGAGCCCTCTATGTCCTGATGCCGATGCGGGTCTAAGGGGTTCGGTTAACTGACTGATCCATATGCGCGATGCCCCCGTCTCCCCTTGCGGGAGAAGGTGCCCGAAGGAACACCGAATTCGCGTCAGCGAATTTCGGTTGGGATGAGGGGTCTGCGATGATCAAGGCTGCACTGCTGACTGCACCAACCCCTCACTCGTCTCGGCTGCGCCGATCCACCCTCTCCCTCAAGGGGAGAGAGGAAGAAGATAGATGATCCGCCACCTCTCCCGCATCCGCCTCACCGCCTTCCGCAATTACACCGCGGCGGCGCTTGATCTGGATTCCCGCCATGTCGTGCTCACCGGCCCCAATGGCGCCGGCAAGACCAATCTGCTCGAAGCCATTTCGGTGCTCTCACCCGGCCGCGGCCTGCGCGGCGCCAGTTTCGAGACGCTGCAGGCCCATGGCAGCGATATCGGCTGGGCCGTGGCCGCCACCATCGAAACCGATGATGGTCCCGCCGATATCGGCACCGGCGCCGCGCCCGATGGTGGCCGCCGCGTGCGCATCAATGGCGCCAATGCCCGCTCCATCGAGGCCATGAGCGATTATCTGCGCGTGCTCTGGCTCACCCCTGCCATGGATGGCCTGTTCTCGGGCCCTGCCGGCGACCGCAGGCGCTTTCTTGATCGGCTGGTGACCACGCTCATCCCCAGCCACTCGGCTGCCGTTGGCGATTACGAAAAGGCCATGCGCCAGCGCAATCGCCTGCTCGAAGACCATGGCGATACCGCCTGGCTCAGCGCCATCGAGGCGCAGATGGCCGAGCTGGGCGCCTCCGTCCATCTGGCACGCACCGATAGCCTCAGCCATCTGCAATCCCTGATCGGGCAAAGCCTGGATGATGCCAGCTTCCCGGCGGCCCATCTGGCGCTGACGCCCTTGCTTGACGAGGGCGCCGAGCCCGCCGCCTCCACGGCGCTGGAATCGGTTCTGGCCGAAAGCTGGCGCCTCAGCCGGGGCCGCGACCGGGCCGCAGGCCGCACACTCATGGGCCCCCATCGGGTCGATCTCGAGGTCACCTATGCCCAAAAGGGCATGCCGGCGGCGCTGGGCTCCACCGGCGAGCAAAAGGCCCTGCTGATCGGGCTGATCCTGGCCCATGCGCGCCTCGTGCGCCTGCGCACCGATATTACACCGTTCCTGCTGCTCGACGAGATCGCCGCCCATCTCGATCCCGATCGCCGCCGGGCGCTGTTTTCCGCGCTCGATGGCCTGGGCACCCAGTGCTTCCTGACCGGCACCGATCGCCTGCTTTTTGAGGCTTTGGGCGCCCGCGCGCAGCTGTTGACAGTGCGCGATGGGCGTCTCCTGCACGACTAGGCCGCCGCTGCCGTCCAATCCCCCGCAAAAGCCCTCCAAAAGCCCATTTTGCTTGGGGATACCACCCCATTCCGCTAGAACAAATGCACTCTGAAAACGACTGATTCGGACCCCATGACCGATAGCGAAAATCCCGTCCCCGAAGAATATGGCGCCGACAGTATCAAGGTGCTCAAAGGTCTCGATGCCGTGCGCAAGCGCCCCGGCATGTATATCGGGGATACGGACGACGGCTCGGGCCTGCATCACATGGTCTATGAGGTGGTCGACAACGCCATCGACGAGGC
>JAHJOS010000479.1 GCA_018820005.1 Alphaproteobacteria bacterium
AGAGATGAAGCGCGGTGGTCTTGACCAGATCGCGCCCCGCCCACCGTCAGGCACCTCCCCCTGATGGGGGAGGATGGGAGGGGGTGAGGCGATGTCGCTGCCAAATTACAGGCCCGCTGCAGCGCGCTCGCGCAATGCCTGGGCATCACGCAGCGAGACATCGGGATAGTCCGGATCACTGCCTACCTCGGGCAACACCCGCCACGAGCGCGCGCACCGCTGACCCTGTGCCAGGCCCGGCATGACGCTCACTCCGTCAACATCGTCTAGGCGGAACCCATCTGACGGCCCCTCAGCGGTCACTACCGTGATGGCAGAGGTGATGGCGATTTCAGCCAGATCCTGGCCGTCGATGGCAGCGGCCAGGCGCGGATCGGCGATATAAACCGTCGGCGCCGCTTCGAGCGAGGAACCGATAGTCTTTTCGCGCCGTTCGACCTCCAGCGCGCCGGTGACGACGCGGCGAACCGAGCGGATCAACTGCCATTTGGCGGCCAGCTCATCGTTGAGCCAATCTGCCGGCACGTCGGGGAACTGACGCAGATGGACCGACGAACCCGCTTCAGGGTGCCGCTCGAGCCAGACCTCTTCCATGGTGAATACCAGGATCGGCGCCAGCCAGGCCGTGAGGCAATCGAACAGATGGTTGAGCACGGTCAGCGCCGACTTGCGCTTGATCGATGAGATCGGTTCGCAATAGAGCGCATCCTTGCGGATGTCGAAGTAGAACGCGCTGAGCTCGATGTTCATGAAGTTGGTGAGCAGGGTGACGATCCTGCGGTAGTCGTATTCCTTGTAGGCGCCGCGCACCTGGGCATCGAGCTGGGCCAGGCGATGCAGGATCACCTGTTCGAGCTCGGGCATATCCTTGGCTTCAACGGCGTCTGTGGCCTTGTAATGCGCCAGGTTCCCGAGCAGCCAGCGCAGCGTGTTGCGCAGCTTGCGATAGCTGTCGACTGTGGTCTGGATGATCTCCTTGCCCAGGCGCAAATCCTCCGCATAGTCGGACGAGGCCACCCAGAGGCGCAGGATATCGGCGCCATACTGCTTGATGATGTCCTGCGGGGCGACGGTATTGCCCAACGACTTGCTCATCTTGCGGCCTTCGCCATCCATGGTGAAGCCATGCGTCAGCACGCCCTCATAGGGGGCATGGCCATTGGTGGCGCAGCTTTCGAGCAGGCTCGAATGGAACCAGCCGCGATGCTGGTCGCTGCCTTCGAGATACATCGAAGCCGGGAACTTCAGATGTGGCCATTTCTGCTTGTTGCGCAGCACATAGGCGTGGGTGGAACCGGAGTCGAACCACACGTCCAGCACGTCGGTGACCATTTCATAGTCATCGGCCTTGTAGGTGTCGCCAAGGAAGCGCTGGGCGGCCCCATCGACATACCAGGCGTCGGCGCCCTCTTCTTCGAACGCCTGGGCGATGCGGTGGTTGACCGTGGCATCCTTGAGGATCTCGTTGGTGGCCCTGTTGACGAAGACGGTGATCGGCACGCCCCAGGCGCGCTGGCGGCTGAGCACCCAGTCGGGGCGGTCGGCGATCATGGCGCGCAGCCGGTTCTGCCCGGCAGCGGGGTAGAATTTGGTGGCGTCGATCGCCTTGAGCGCGCGGTGGCGCAGCGTGTCGCCGGCAGCGCCCTCGATGTCCTTGTCCATATAGACAAACCATTGCGGCGTGTTGCGGAAGATCACCGGCTTCTTGGAGCGCCATGAATGGGGGTACTGATGCTTGACGCGGCCACGCGCGACCATGGCATTGCGCTCGGCCAGCGCCGCGATCACGCGGTTGTTGGCATCGCCCTTCTTGCCATTGTCGTCGATAACGCGCGCGGGTCCAACTTCGGCATCGGGGCCCAGACCGGGCGCATCCTTGGTGTAGAAGCCATCGTCGCCCACCACATAGGGGATCTCCGACGAGATGCCCTTGTCGGCCAGGATGCGGAAGGAGTTCATCCAGATCTCAAAGTCGTCCAGGCCATGGCCGGGCGCCGTGTGCACAAAGCCGGTGCCGGTATCGTCGGTGACATGGTCGCCGTCGAGCAGGGGTACTTCAAACTCATAGCCGCCGCCCAGACCACGCAGCGGATGGTTGCACGACGTGATGTGACCCGGATCGACATCGCCGATGCGCACGAAGGCATCGACCTTGGCCTTGGCAAAGGTGTCGGCCGCCAGCTTGTCGGCCAGGATATATTTCTCGCCCTTGGCCGCCCAATTGCCTTCCGGGGCCTGGGAGACTTCATACAGGCCGTAGGCGATCTTGGACGAATAGGAGATCGCGCGGTTGGCCGGGATGGTCCAAGGCGTAGTGGTCCAGATGATCACCGACGCGTTCAGATCATGAAAGGCTTTGGACGTGATCTCGCCGCCGCCCGAGCGTACCGGGAACTTCACCCAGATCGTGTCGCTCTCGTAATCGGCATATTCGATCTCGGCCTCGGCCAGCGCCGTCCGCTCGACCACGCTCCACATCACCGGCTTGGACCCGCGATAGAGCTGGCCGGACATCGACACCTTCATCAGCTCGCGGGCAATCTGCGCCTCGGCGTCAAAGCTCATGGTCAGATAGGGGTTGTCCCATTCTCCCAGCACGCCCAGGCGCTTGAATTCCTCGCGCTGCACATCGACCCACTGTTCGGCAAAGGTACGGCATTCCTGGCGGAATTCGACCACCGGGACGTCATTCTTGTCCTTGCCCTTGGCGCGGTACTGTTCCTCGATTTTCCATTCGATGGGCAAGCCGTGGCAGTCCCAGCCCGGCACATAGGCCGAGTTGAAGCCCAGCATCTGCATGGAGCGGCTGACCATATCCTTGAGCGTCTTGTTGAGCGCGTGCCCGATATGGATATTGCCGTTGGCGTACGGAGGGCCATCATGGATGGTGAACAGCGGACGATCCGCGGCCTGCTCGCGCTGCAGACGGTAGAGATCCATATCCTGCCAGCGCTTGAGCCAGTCCGGCTCGCGCTGCGGCAGCCCCGCCCGCATGGGGAAATTGGTCTCGGGGAGAAAAAGGGTGGCCGAATAGTCGGTCTCGGCGGCGCCTGTGACGGTATCGTTCATGGGAAACGGCAATCGTTCTGGAGGTTTGGCTGCCTTTTAGCAAGGCAGCGGCAAAGGGGCAAAGGCTGATTTGGGACAGCGGGCGTCGGTGGCGGTCAGGCGATGAAGCCGAGCTTGCTGTCAAGCGCGCCCAAGGGACGCGCGGTGGTAATCAGTTCTCGCGCTTTCGCGCTGTCGCGCTCCATGGCGACCATGAGTTCATCGAGCCCGGAAAACACTTCCTGGCCGCGGATGAAGCCGACCAGCGCCACCGAAATGGTCTGGCCGTAGATGTCTTCGTCGAAATCGAACAGATGAGTTTCAAACGGTGGACGCTGGTTATTGAACATGGGCTTGCCGAAGGCCGCGACCCCGTCGAAGAGTCGTCCGCCCAGTTTGGCGCGCACGGCATAGACGCCCTGAGCCAGCTGGAAACTGGCGTGGGTCGCCGTATTGGCCGTGGGAAAGCCAAGCTCGCGGCCGCGCTGGTCGCCCTTGACTACGCAGCCGTCGAAGAACCAGTGATAGCCCAGCAAACGGTTGGCCGCCGCGACAGCGCCCTCCGACAAGGCGGCGCGAATGCGCGAGGACGAGATGACTTCGTTGCCTTCGTCCATCAGATCGAGGACCTGCACCGCAAAGCCGTCCCGCGCGCCTGCTTCCTGCAAGAACTTGGGTGTTCCGCGCCGCTGCCGGCCAAAATGGAAATCGGCACCGACAATCACGCCGGTCACGCCGAGCGCATCGACGAGAAAGCGGCTGACGAATTGTTCGGCTTCGATCTGGGAGAACGCGTAGTCAAACCCAAGAATGGCGATGGCATCGAGCCCAAAGGCTTCGGCAAGCCGTGCCTTGGAGTCAGCTTCGGTGAGCCGGAACATGAAGGGCGTTGGCGCAAACACGTCCCGGGGATGGGGCTCAAACGTCAGCAGCACCGCCGGCACGCCGGCCGCGTGCGCGCGCCCCTTGAGTGTGGCCAGTACGCTCTGGTGGCCCCGGTGGATGCCATCGAAATTGCCGATGGCGACGTAAGCGCCCCGCAGTTGAGGCGGGACGGCATCAAGATCGCTCAAGCGCATGAAATTCGACATCGGCGTTACCAGGTCAGGCGCGGCAGGAACCCTGCCATGTGCGCACGACTGGGCGACACAAGATCGGCAATGGCCTGTGGATCTGGCTTGCCGAAGGCGTCGAGTTCGGCGGCGTGTATCGAGCCGGTCACGAACAGCAGGTCGAGCCCGAACTGGGCCGCCCCGGTGGCATCGGTGCGCACGCTATCCCCGATCGCCAACACTCGGGATTTGTCAAGCGGTCGGCCCGCGGCCACCTCGGCCAGCCGAAACGCTTCCTCATAGATGGGCTGATAGGGCTTGCCCGCCATCAGCACCATGCCCCCCATGGCCGCATAGAGATCGCCCAGCGCGCCGCCGCAATAAATGATCTTGTCGCCATGCTCGACCACGCGATCAGGATTGGCGCAGATCATGGGTAATTTGCGCGCCAGCCATTGCTTGGCCCGCTCGCGATACATCTCAGGCGTGTCATCGTCGGTATCAAGATCGGTCACAACGACAGCTTCTGCCATGTCGGCCGTCGTCCGGGTGACATTGAGTCCCTCATAGAGCGCGTCATCTTCGGTTGCCGGACCAACATGATGAATACCCCGGCCGCTGTACTTGGCGATCATCACGCGCGTGGCGTCCCCTGAAGAGACCATTGCGTCATAGGCATCGCGGGTGACGCCGAGCCGGTCAAGCATTTCGATGAGCGGTGCAGAAGGCCGTGGCGCATTGGTGATAAAGACCACCTTGCCACCTGCCTGGCGAAACCTGACCAGAGCATCCACCGCGGTTGGGAACGCCGCAATACCGTTATGCACCACGCCCCACACATCGCTCAGTACAGCGTCGTAGCGACCAGAAAGGTCGGATAGGCCGGAAATTGACGGCAGTGGGCTGGTCATCGCGACTTCCGATGCGAACAGGATGGGTGTTGTATGTGGCAGCTTGCGCCGTGGGATCAAGTACAAACGAGCCTGCGCGTGGCTATCATGCGCGAACGGCCAACCGCAAGCGCCGGGCAATCTGGCTGGCTGTCGCCTGTGGCCCGGGCATATCGGTGACAATCAGGTCGCTGAATGATCGGCTGGCATAGCCTTCGGCATACATGTCCCGTGCACGGGCAACTTCCTGGGCCGAGAGTACCCGCCCGCCGCGGTTGGCCAAGGCGATCGCCGGCGGTGGGGCAAGTGTCACCACGAGCAAATCCGCGTCCCTGGCGGTGGCCGCGGCGAGGAGACGCCGATGGTCAACCTCACGCAGTGGAACGGCAACGACAACAGCATTCGCTGTGGCGCTTGCAATCAGCCATTCTATACGAGCAAAGGACGCCTCGATACGCTGGTCCAGCGGCGCATCCTCGGGCGCTTCGTGGTCGTCGCCATCAATAAAATCGGCATCGCGGAGCAGAGATGCCAGTGCCATCCCTGTTGTGGTCTTGCCGGCATTAATGGGTCCACTGAGTACGACGACTTGCACGAGCTATCAG
The DNA here is from genome assembly GCA_018820005.1 of Alphaproteobacteria bacterium. Classification (GTDB taxonomy): domain Bacteria; phylum Pseudomonadota; class Alphaproteobacteria; order Rhizobiales; family Devosiaceae; genus Devosia. The sequence continues at coordinate 5,596 of JAHJOS010000479.1, forward strand.
GATTCCACCCGGCGTAATTGCGCGACTGCTGCACGGGGACGTTCGACCATCAAATCGGCTCGCACCGGCCCGGGGGCGGCAATATGGGGCCCTTGCACCAGCGCTACGCCATCCTCGAGCAGCTCAACGATCTGGCGCTCGTTGATGATGCCCGTCGCCAGCAGCGTGACATCGAAGCGCATGAGATAGTTGGCGATATCGGCCGCGTGGAAATCCGTGAAGACTTCAGGTTCTTCGAGGAAACGTGCTGCATCGATGCGCAGTGAGCGAACGTTCTGCGCCGCCAGTTCCGCAACGTCTACCCGCAGCGACTTGACGTTGAGAATGGAGAAGCCTGCGCCCTTTTTGGCCACGGCATCGGCAATGGCCCTTTCGCCCGCGTTCAGGCTCTGCCAGTCCGCTTCCGTTATGGCGAAGATCAGTCCAGGCGCAAAGGCACGATTGGCTTCTAGCGACGCGATCAACTGCTCGGAGGCGACTGGATCGGAGAGCGTGGCACGTGACAGTGGCACATAAAGCTTGACGGGCTGGCCATTGGCGCTGGCACGACGTGCGATGGTAACGGCCTCAACCAGACCAACGCCATCGATCGTGCACAAGACATCATTGCCGCCGCGACGCGGCATGAAGTCGGCACGGTCAGCCAACTCGCCATCCTGCAACATCAGCCGGGGCACCAGATCATAGCCCTGCGCCCGCCGCTGCGGCAGGGTGACGACAGGCTGAACGTGAAAGATCAACCGATCTTCATCAAGCGCCTGACGCAGCATCTGGAGCGGAATGACCGGTTCGGAGTCGCGTGCCACGCTATCCTGGCGCGGAGGCGTTGGGGCAGCAATCATGCGCTCTGGTGCGGCAGGCTTGGGCTTTGCTACCCGGTCTTCAATATCGGCAACAGCTTCGGCTACCTGCCGAATAACCGTACCCAGAACCGAAATATCGGCTTCTACGCCCTCAAGGCGACCGCCGGCATTGATGTCGGCCATTGCATTGATGCGCTGTCCTAGCACCGCGCCGGCCTGAGCGTCCGTCGCCAGCAGACGGGAGAGATCCTCGATAGCCTTTTCCAGTCGGTTCTCGGCGCGCTGGCGCAGCTTGCGCTCCATGAGGACGACACATACGCAGCCGAAGACCACGGCAACGAGGATGGCCTCGGCCGGCGTGAAGGTCAGCCCGAAATAGGCGGTCGCGCCCGCAGCGACAGCAGCCAGGCCAATTAGCGTGTAGACCAATGCCTGCACGGACAAACCTGAGGCCCCTTGTTCAATGCCGGGATTCGGCATCCCCTCTTAGCATCGCCGGGGCCCATGCAAAAGGCGCAGCCCGGCGTCTTCCAAGGCTAATTGCGGCCTCTCAGGTGGCCATCAGGTTCCAGCCACGCGAGAAAAAGCGATCAAACAGCAGCAGTTGCGCAGCGCCACTACCCGCCGCCGAAGCGCCGACGTGCCCACGAACAACTGGCGGCGGCCTGTGGGTTATGACAGGCAGTCGCTCCAGG
>JAHJOS010000480.1 GCA_018820005.1 Alphaproteobacteria bacterium
TGATGGGCTCCATATAGGTGGCATCTGCCAGATCCGGATCGGTCATGATCGTGGCCGGATTGGAGTTCACCAGGATGATGCGGTAGCCCTCTTCCTTGAGCGCCTTGCAGGCCTGGGTGCCGGAGTAGTCGAACTCGCAGGCCTGCCCGATGATGATCGGACCCGCACCGATAATGAGGATCGATTTGATGTCGGTACGTTTTGGCATGGTGCTCGCTCAACTGTGTCTAGTTTGTCGCGTTCCCGAACGGGAAAAGTGGGGCCCACTTTTCCTGGAAACACTCCGAGTCGCAGGGCGGATAACAAGAATCGCCCCGGACAGCACCTGTCTCGTGGCAAACCGCGCTGCAACTGAGCGCTGCCGCGCGGTGGAAGGATCAGACATGGTGGTTAAGTGGGCTGTCTAACGGAGATGGTCTGGAAAGGGAAGGGGGCGTGGCGATTGAGTTGGCGGCTTCCACCGGCCATTGCGGCGTGCGCGCAACACTGATCCGTCCCACTTAACTGCCAAATGCCAGCGGCACGTCAAAAGTCCAGTTGCTGCGGGCTGCTGCCGGTGGAATGGGCGGGAAGGGCGCCGCGCGGTTGACCGTGGCCACCCCTGCAGCATCGATGGCAGCGTTGCCCGATGATCGCCCGATGCCGACGCCCGAGACGTTGCCGTTCGCTGCGACAGTGAATCGCACCACCACTTCGCCGTGCGGCAGGTTGCCGCCGCGCAGGGCACGCCGCAACTTGCTGAGCACCTGGCTGGGGTAGCGGGCGACCGCAGCGTCTCCGCCACTGCCGGCGCCACCACTGGGGGCAGCGCTGCCTGCTGCGGCCACTGAGTCCGCGGCATTGGCGCCGCCATTGCCCGCCGGCGTGGACTGGGCAGTGGTCGGCTCTATCTCGCGGGGTTGCTGGACAGTGGGCTTTGGATAGGTCGGCTTGTCTGTGCGTTTGATGGACAGGGTTTGGGGCACTGGCGCCGCGTTGAAATCGTGTGATTCGACCGGCTCGAGCCTTTCTGCCGGCGCTGGCGGGACTGGCGGACTGCTTTGCGGGGTGAGCGCTGTGCTGGCCAACGGCACTATATCGGCGACGCGCTCGACCGGTGGCGCGGCAGCCGCAGGCGGCAAGGGCGCGATGGGCTCGTCCGGTGCCAGGGGTTCAATGACCGCGGGCGTGGTTGGGGCAGCGCCAGCCGATACCAGGTCGACCGTCGAATCGGACTGGATTGTGCTGGTGGTGTTGGTCGACACGGTCGCTGTCGCGATAATGCTGACGCTGACTGCGGCGGGCGCAGCCGCATCGTCGGGCTCAGGCCAGGCAAATCCGACCAGGGCGAGGCCGATAACGCCCGCATGCACCAGTGCAGACCCGGGAAAGGCGAGGTGCATTTATTGGTCCTGCCGGCTTTCGGTGATGAGGCCGATCTGGCTATGGCCAGCCGCGGAGAGCGTGCCCATCACGGCCATGATGGCGCCATAGGCGGCAGTTGCATCGCCGCGCACATAGATGCGTTCGTCGCTGCCCTCAATGGCCAGCGCCGCGACGGCAGGGACCAGCGTTTCTAGCGTGACTGGCGTGCCATCGATCGAGATGGCGCCATCGGGGGTTACCGTCACAGTGATGGGCTTGCTCTGGATTGGCATGGCGCCCGCCATGCTCTGGGGCAGGTCTATCTTGACACCCATGGTCATCAGCGGCGCCGCGACCATGAACACGATCAGCAAAACCAGCATCACATCCACCATGGGCGTGACATTGATGTCGCTGATCGCGGCTGTGCGAGCACGACCGCGTCGGCGTTGCCCCTTGCTGGCGCCCAGTGCCATGCCCATCAGAGGCTCTTTCCGGCGTCGAGCTGGCGCGACAGCAGCGCCACCAGCCGATCGGCGAAGGCTTCAAGACGCCCGATCAGCCGACCGGCATCGGCGTTGAGCATGTTGAAGGCGATCACAGCCGGAATGGCGGCCAGCAGCCCCAGAGCCGTGGCCAGCAGCGCTTCGGCAATGCCGGGGGCGACAACGGCAAGGCTGGTGTTTTCCGCGGCTGCGATGGCGGTAAAGGCATTCATGATGCCCCACACGGTGCCGAACAGCCCGACAAAGGGCCCCGCACTGCCGATGGTCGCCAGCACGCTCAGGCGTTTCTCGAGCGCGGTGCTCTGTTCGCTCACCGCCAGGTCGAGCGCAATTTCGAGCCGGCTTTGCAGGCCCATTGTCGTTGCGGCCTGTTCGGCGTGGCTCCTGTCCCACTCGTCCATGGCCGCCACGAAGACGGCAGCCAGGCCGCTGCTCGATGTGCCGGCATAATCCCTGTGCAGCTCGGCCAGAGGGCGGCCAGTGGCAAAATCATGGTCGAAGGCGGCCATGTCGCGCCGCGTGCGGGCGTAGAGGGCCAGCCGGTTGGCAATGATGGCCCAGCACCACACTGATGCCAGCACCAGCATCAACATCACCGATTTGACGACCCAGTCGGCCTGCAGGAACAGCGCGATCATGGAAAAGCTGTGCGCAGTCTCGTCCATGGTCTAGATCCCGAAGCTGATGTCGAGCCGCGTGCTGGGCACGAGGGCGTCAAGGCACGCGCTTGCCGGCGCTATGGCGCCCTCGCAGGCAGTGATGTCGTTGATCAGCAGGCGGCTGAGGTTGTCGCAGCTCAATCCGGGCAGCTGAAACTGCAGGACCTTGGTCTTGCCGGGGCTGAGGTTCTTGAAGTCGAGCGTCACCAGGCGGTCGATGGCGCCCGCCTTGTCGAACAGTGCCAGCTCGATGGCTGCCCGGTCGAGCTGGCCGCCAAGGTGGTTGGTGGCCAGAAAGCTTACCCGGCAGCCGGCATCTGCTGGCTGGACGGCATTGAGCTCCAGTTCAAGGGTGGGCGAGACAGCGCTCTGGGCCAGGGCCATAGGGCAGGTCAGGGCAAGCGCCAGCAGACTGGCGCAAAGGCGGGGGATCATCAGGCAACCTTGGTGTTGAGAGGGACGATGCGCTGGGCTGCTGCCGATTGCGGCAGCACGAAGGGGGTGCCGGCGGCCGGGGTTGCGCCGACGCGAAGCGGGCAGTCGAACACAGCATCGATCACTGGGTCGGTCAGCACCTGTTTTGGTGTGCCGAACCCGGCAACACGGCCATCGCGCAACGCCAGAATGGCGTCGGCATACATGGCCGCCAGGTTCAGATCATGCAGCACGGCGATGACGCCGCCGCCGGCGTCGGCATAGCGCCGGGCGACATCCATGATCATCAGCTGGTGCTTGATATCGAGACTGGACACCGGCTCATCGAGAAACAGATAGCGCGGTACGCCATCCAGAATCGGTATCCAGACCTGGCTGAGCACCCGCGCCAACTGCACGCGCTGCTGTTCGCCGCCCGACAATTGGCCATAGTAGCGGCCGCCGAACCCGGTCAGGTCCACGGCTGCCAGCGCCATGTCGGGCAGCCGCTCCAGCATGGCCAGCGGCGTGCCGGGTCGACCCGCGGTCAGTCCGAGCCGGACCACTTCACGCACGGTGAAGGGGAAAGGCAGCGTGCTGGCCTGGGGCAGCACGGCGCGGTGGGTCGCGGCCTGTTGCGGCGTCAGCGTGCTCAGGTCCCGGCCGTTGATGCTGACCGTGCCGCCATAGGCATAGTCGCGGCACAGCGCCTTGAGCAGAGTGGATTTGCCCGAGCCGTTGGGGCCAATTACGGCGGTGATGGCGCCGGCCGGGGCGTTGAATGTCACGTCGTGCAAGATGGGTTGATCGCCGATGCCTACGGTCAGATTGGAGATGTCGATCATGGGATCACCAGGCGAGGGCGCTGCGTCGGCGCAGCAGCAGCCAGAGGAAAAACGGGCCGCCAACGGCTGCCGTGACGATGCCGATGGGCAGTTCGGCCGGGGCCACCACGAGGCGGCTGACCGCATCGGCCATCAGCAGGAATGAGGCGCCCAGCAGCGCGGTGGCGGGCAGCAAATAGCGATGGTCAGGGCCGATCACGAGGCGCAGGGCATGGGGCA
>JAHJOS010000481.1 GCA_018820005.1 Alphaproteobacteria bacterium
AGCACCCGACCACCAACAGCGTCGTCGTCGAAGAATACGACCTCCCATCCGCGCTGCGTCGCAATTTCGGCAACCACCCGTCCATGCCCGCCCGCCCCAGCCACTGCCAGTTTCACCGCGATCCCTCGAATGGCTTGGTGGTTTCACTGCCGGACGCGGCTATCCCCTCGCGCTGCAGCACTTTCTGCACGGTCATGAAAACTATCTTTAGATCGAGAAGGAAGGAGCGGTTGTCGACATACCAGACGTCATGCCGGAACTTCTCTTCCCAACTGATTGCATTGCGTCCGTTGACCTGTGCCCACCCGGTCAAGCCAGGACGTACCTCATGGCGTCGCGCCTGTTGCGCCGAATACAGTGGCAGATACTCCATCAGTAGCGGCCGCGGCCCAACAAGGCTCATTTCTCCCACCAGTACATTCCATAATTCGGGCAGTTCATCGAGGCTGCTAGCACGCAACACCCGGCCAAAGCCGGTGATACGCTGGTTGTCTGGCAGAGGATTGCCGTTAGGATAGCTGGCGTTTGTCATACTGCGGAATTTGCGCAGAACGAACGGTTTTCCGCCACGCCCGGGACGCTGCTGCCGGAACAGAACAGGCGCGCCCAGTTTTATCCTGATCAGGAGTGCCAGCCCAAGCAGCGGCACGCCGAGCAGCGCCAGCAGCGCCGCGCTGACAACAATGTCGAAAACCCGCTTCAATATCATTGCCGGGCTTTCCCGTGGTAGGCGCTGACAGTCGCGTTGCGCACCGTCAATTTCGAGCGTCCCTGTTGCTGCACAACTACCGACACCGAAGTAGTACCCGGTCTCAATAGCATGCGGCGATTGTAGTGCATCTCGGGATATGTCTGACTGAGTTCGAAGGTTCCTAACGGTGTGGAGAGCGGAACGGCCCCCTCACTATCATACTCCACTACCAGTACGGAGATCAGGCCCCGCCCGCCAACTGATAGGTCGACAGCAATTTCGGTGGATCCGGCAACATCGACAGCGCCGTTGCGAAGATCGGGCGAGCCGGTCCTCACCAAGGTCAGCAGGCTCCGCTGGAATAGGCCCAGCGGTGAATCTGCGTTCGATGTGTTTCCCTCAAGGGGGGTCAGGCCGCCAGAGCCCACGGACGACAGACGTTTGCGCCCCCCAAGCTCAAACAGCACTTCACGACTCCAGGGAATCTGTCCTGGAGTGATGTCGAACACTGAGACAGTTGCGGCACTATCGGGAACCAACTGATAGATCTGACCGCCGGCATTCGACATCCGCAGTGCTGTAAGGTTGCGGTCGCGGATGACATCGATGAGCACGCTGTTGTATATGGGCGGCAGGCCATAGGGAGGGACGTGGATGAAATCGACGCCCAGCGCTTTCAGTATCTTCGCGCCGTCGGCAGCGGTCCGGGCCGCGTAGAACGGGACCAGCCGTGGATCGAGATAGCCTATCTGCCGCCGGTCCGAATAGTACATGTCCGATGGCTTGAGGCTGAAGACAACCGCGTCATCCGGGGTCTCCTGGCGCAGGAAGTCCATGAGCTGATAGTCGGGATTGCGGGACAAAGTCGTCTGGAAATTTTCGCCGAGGCGATCCGGCGTCAAGCCGTTACGGGCGAGGCTGTATTGGACGAACAAGGCCGATTGCCCGACCAGTGCGACAGCGAGGAGCACGACAGCCACATTGACGACGCGTGATCGGAACCGGCCTGCCTTCTTGCCGACAGCGCCGACCAGCTTGAGGTAGCCATAGCCGCACAGAATCGCAACCATACCTTGTATCGACAGCAAATAGCGTTCGTTCTTGACCATCAGGTCTATGCCCAGCAGCACCGACAGGACCACGCCACCGTAATAGGTAACCAGGACGCCAAGCAGGACGTTTTCTACTAAGTCTGCCGGCCCGGTACTGGCAGGGCAGGTCCACACAGACGCCACCAGTGTCCTGCGCCGAGCCCAGATCAGGGCCACGACGCCAACGGCCATCCCCCAGAAGGACAATCCGAACGCCTCGAACGCGAACCATCCTTTGAATATTCCGTACTGCAGCGTGGCCATCGCTGAATCGAGGCCGCGATTGATTATGAAATACTCGTCCCAGGCCAATCGTGGAATAGCGAAGACGATTGGATTATCGCTGATCGGTGCGCCGAAAAGCGCGATGTTCCTGACGTAGTATGCTCCCCCCACAAGCACGGCGACAGATAGTCCGAAGGGCACTTCCGCCATCCAGATTCTCCAGTTGCGCACCCCACGCCTTATCAAAATCCCAGCCACGGCCAGCGGAATGAAGACGATGGCAAGCGAGTGCGTCCAGAGCGCAAGGCCCAGGACCAGCCCCACCGACAAGCCGCGCATTCTAAGCGAACCGCCCGCATGGACGAGGGCCAGGATCAGCAGGACAAAGGCAGAAATCGGCAAGGCGTCTAGCAATGCTGAACCTGCCCCAAGAAAAAGTAGCGGCGTAGAAAGAAACACGAGGGAGGCCACCAGGGCCAAGGTACGCCCGAGTGGACGGGCCGTCGCAAAGACCGCCAGGCTTCCCGATAAAGCAAACCATGGCGCCAGCAACCGCATGAGACCGGGGCTATCTGCGCTGCCCTGCATGATGTCTGTTAGGTAGATCAGGGCCACATATAGCGGCGGGTGTGTCCAGGGGCCGTAAAAGCCCTCCTTGTTGGACAGCGGATCCAGTGCGGGATAGCTGCTGATCCAATTGTGTTCGTAGACTACCCGTGCTGCCGAAGCATATTCGAGCGCATCGTTCTGGGTCAGTGGCGAGAAGACGGAAATGAACAGCAGCGCCGTTCCAACGAGCACCAGCGCGATGATGACGGTCCAGTCGGCGAACCCAAATGGGCCATCCGAAGCCGTGGCAGACCCGGAGGGGCGCCTGGCGGCAGCAAGCGGCAGCGCAAGCAGAAGGATCACCAGGCCAAGGTGAATGATGGCCGATTGCCCCCCGGCAAAGGTCAGAACGATGATCGTACCAATGCCGAGCAGAAAGGGCCCTAGCGCCGTTCCTAACGCGACCGGGACAATTGATGGGGTACCTGCCTGCCAGGTCAACCGGGAAGCAATGGCCAAGCCGGTTGTGGTAGCGAGGAGTGCTAGTCCAACGAATGTCGCCAGCCCACCGAATCCGACTTCCAACATAGTTCCCTTCCTTCCCCGTGCTTCTGCGCTCGGGATGAGTCGAGGGTTAGCGCACCGATGGGGACCTCACAAGTTTGAAATTACGTCAGCGGCCATGCGTCGAGGGGTACATTGTTGGAGGCGGCTCGCACCTCTGCGTCGCGCCATGCCTTTGCGGCCCCAGCCCTATCAGCAATTTCCGACGTGTCTTGATTGCCAACCAGGCTATCGAAATGGCGCCGAGCGTCCTCGACCGAAACCGTGGTAATAGGCGTCTCCTGTCGATACAGCGGCGGCGGCATGTCAGCGAACATGGCTTCGCTGAACCCGCTCGCCAGCGTGCTCTCCTTGGCGTCGCAAACCATGTCTGGTCCGTTGCCCACTCCATTGGGGCTAGGATAGGTAGACCCTTCCCGCAGTTGTTCCGTGGGTGCGTTCAACACAGCGCTCACAACGGCCTTTCGTTTGTGCCCCACGGCGGCGCGAGCATAGTGGGTATGCGCCGTGCGGATCGAAATATGGCCACTCAGGTCGGCGATTTCTTTCGGCGAGAGACCCGCAGCAGCCCATGTGGCGATGGCCACGTGGCGAAAAGAGTACAGGCTTAGTTCTCGAATACCGATGCGCACGCAGGCCCGACGCAGCTGCTCGGCTAGGACCTTCTGCCATTTGGCAAATTCGGCTTTGGTGAGACCGTGATCATGGTCTGCCCCGCATTGGCGGTCCGGGGTCATTGTTAGTGCATAGTTGGGCTTGATGCTACCGCTGGCGGGGTTGAGCCATTCTGGGTCGGCGGCCACGAGATGGCCTCTGGTGCCGGTGGACTGTACCGGAGGGAAGAATGCGGTCGACTCGTATTGTAGTGATGGCGCCAGCTTTCGATGACGATCTGTGCCTCCTTAAGCGTGTAGAAGATTTCACCATCGAGCAGTTCATCGCGGAGCCTGGAGTTGAAGCTTTCGCAATAGCCGTTCTCCCACGGACTGCCCGGCATGATGTAGGCGGTCTTGGCGCCCACTGCAGCAATCCATTCCCGGACGGCCTTGGCGACGAACTCAGGGCCGTTGTCTGAACGAACATGGCCAGGCGCTCCCCGCACGATGAACAGGTCGGTGAGCACGTCGATGACGTCGACGGCCTTGAGCCTGCGGCTGATCCGGATGGCGATACATTCGCGGGTAAACTCGTCGATCACATTGAGCATGCGGTACTTTCTGCCATTGTGGGTTCGGTCCTCAACGAAGTCATAGGACCAGACATGGTTGGGATGCTCGGGCCGTAGCCGGATGCAGGATCCGTCATTGAGCCAGAGCCGCCCGCGTTTGGGCTGCTTTTGTGGAACCTTGAGCCCCTCTCGCCGCCAGATCCGTTCCACCTGCTTGTGGTTTACAGCCCACCCAGCTCGATGCAGCATCGCCGTGATCCGACGATAGCCATACCGGCCATACTGGGTGGCAAGCTCGATGATGTCGGCGGTCAGAGCCGCTTCATCTTCACGGGTCTTAGGAGCTTTGCGCTGGGTGGATCGGTGTTGCCCTAGAACCTGGCACGCTCGCCGCTGCGAGATGCCAAACTGCTCAACCACATGATCCACGCACGCACGGCGGCGAGCGGGGCTTAGAAGTTTCCCCGCGCGGCCTCCGCCAGCACCATTTTATCCAGGGTAAGATCCGATTGCATCCGCTGCTAAAGGTGCAGCCGTCCCAGTCAGTGTTATAGAATAATAATCGCC
>JAHJOS010000482.1 GCA_018820005.1 Alphaproteobacteria bacterium
GGTTGCGCATAGGGTGCCGGCGACCATCCCACTCGTTGAACGGGCCCACGACGCTGACCCGGCGCGCATTAGGCGCCCAGACCGCAAAATGCGTGCCGTGGATACCTTCGAACTCCATCTCATGGGCGCCAAGTTTGTCAAACAGGCGCAGATGGTTGCCTTCGCCGATATAGTAATCATCCAACGGGCCCAGGACAGGACCGAACGAATACGGATCATAAACGTCCCATTCACCGCCCGCATTCTTGGCGCGATAGCGGATTGGCTGCCGCGCCGAAATGGCAACCTTGCCCTCAAAAAAACCAGCCGGGTGGCGCGGAACCAGATGTCCCAGTTCCGTGCCGTCAAGCGTGAAGGCTGTCACCAACTCCGCATGCGGATTGAACGCACGCAGTACCCAGTGCTCGCCGATCTGTTGCAGGCCCAGAAACGCAAACGGGTTAGCATGCTGGCCAGCAATGACCGCCTCAACTTCCCGCGAATCGGCCTGCCAAACTTCCTTATTCACACGCACTCTCCCCGGACCCAGCTAATAAGCTGAGCCGCCAAAACCAAGAAATACGGCGGGCCTGATCTTTACCGTCAGCCTGTGCCCGCCGCTGCCGTTCATGTAGTCGGAACTTTCACGCCCCAGATGTCTGCAGCGTACTGACCGATAGTACGGTCCGACGAGAAAAAGCCGACGCGTGCCGTATTCCGGATGGCCATGGCGTTCCACTTCGCCTTGTCCGCCCAGATCAGGTCAACCTCGGCCTGCGCCGCCGCATAGGCATCGAAATCGCGGGCGACCATGAACCAGTCATGTTCGAAAAGGCCGCCGATGAGGTCACGATAGCGGTTCGGGTCATCCGGCGAAAACACACCGCTGGAAATCGATTCCAGCGCTTCGTTCAACCGCGGCGATACCGAGATCGCCGCGCTCGGCTTCTCGTTCGCCGCGCGCTTCTCGTTGACCTCTTCGGTCGTCAGACCAAAAATGACGATATTGTCCGGCCCCACTTCCTTGTGCATTTCCACATTGGCACCGTCCATGGTGCCGATGGTAATCGCGCCATTGGCCATGAACTTCATGTTGCCAGTGCCAGACGCTTCCATGCCGGCGGTGGAAATCTGTTCGCTCAGATCTGCCGCCGGCACGATTACTTCAGCAAGGCTAACATTGTAATTGGGCAGGAAAACGATCTTGAGCAGTCCACGTACCGCCGGGTCATTGTTGATGACCTTGGCCACGTCATTGATCAGCTTGATGATCAATTTGGCATTCCAGTACCCCGGCGCCGCCTTGCCGGCAAAGATCTTGACGCGCGGAACCCAGTCCCGCTCGGGGTGCGCCCGGATTTCATCATAAAGCGCGACGGCCTGGATGATGTTGAGCAACTGCCGCTTATATTCGTGGATCCGCTTGATCTGAACGTCGAACATGGCATCGGGCGAAACCACGATATTGAGGCGATCCTTGATCAGCTTGGCCAGCCGACGTTTGTTTTCCAGCTTCACCTGGGCAAATTGCCCCTGAAAGCTTGGATCCTCGGCATGGGCGTTCAGGCCCTGCAGCAAATCGATATCGTCGAGAAACTCCGGGCCGATGCGGTCGGTGATCAGCTTGGTGAGGCCCGGATTGCACTGCATCAGCCAGCGCCGCGGCGTAATCCCGTTGGTCTTGTTGTTGATACGATCGGGGTAGAGCTTGTGCAGATCTGAGAATACGGTCTGCTTCATCAGCTCTGTGTGCAGTGCCGACACGCCGTTGATCGAATGCGACCCCACAAAGGCCAGCTGGCCCATGCGGACCCGTCGGCCACCCGCCTCATCGATCAGCGAAACATTGGCAACCTGCGCGTCAGTAAACTTGGCGCGCTGCCGAGCGTCGGTCAGCACCTCAGCATTGATCTGATAGATGATCTGCATATGGCGCGGCAGCAGCCGTTCCAGCAGCGCGACCGGCCAGCTTTCCAGCGCCTCAGGCAGCAATGTGTGGTTGGTATAGCCAAAGGTGGCGCGGCACAGCTTCCAGGCCTGCGCCCACTTAAGACCGTTGATATCCACCAGGATACGCATCAGTTCGGCGATCGAAATGGCCGGGTGCGTGTCGTTGAGCTGGATGGCAACCTTGTCGGGCAGCGAGCCCAAATCACCATATTGCTGTAGATGGCGTCGCACGATGTCCTGCAGCGACGCCGAGGAGAAGAAGAACTCCTGCCGCAGCCGCAGTTCCTGCCCGGCCGCCGTCGAATCTGCCGGATAGAGCACGCGGGTTATTGCTTCAGCCCGCGCGCTTTCCTGCAATGCGCCGATATGGTCGCCGGCATTGAACTTGTCGAGCAGGATCGGATCGATCGGCTGCGCGCTCCAAAGGCGCAGCGTATTGACCCGCGCGCCACGCCAGCCCACGATTGGCGTGTCGTAAGCGACGGCCAGCAGATGGTCGTTTGGCTGCCATTCCTGACGTATTGTACCGTCTGGATCGGTCACCGGCTCGACATGGCCACCAAAGCCGACTTCATAGGCGCTTTCGCGCCGCTCAAACTCCCAGGGATTGCCGTGAGCGAGCCAGTCCTCAGGCAGTTCAACCTGCCAACCTTCGCTCATCTCCTGGCGGAACAGGCCATGCACGTAGCGGATGCCGTAGCCGTAGGCCGGAATCTTGATCGATGACATCGATTCAAGAAAACACGCGGCCAACCGGCCCAGGCCACCATTGCCGAGCGCCGCATCAGGTTCCAGATTGATCAGATCGCCCAGGTCGACATTGAGGTTGCTGAGTGCTTCTCGCACCGGCTCCATCAGGCCGACATTGCTCATCGCATCGCGCATGAGCCGACCGATCAGAAACTCCAGGCTGAGATAATAGACCCGTTTGTTCGATGTCCGCCACGTCTCGCGTGAGGACTCCATCCATCGGTCCATGACTCGGTCGCGAACGGCCAGAATGGTTGCGGCGAGCCAATCATGTGGCCGGGCAACAATAGGATCCTTGCCGACGGAATAGATCAGTCTTTCAAGGATTTCAGACTGAATCGCTTCAACTGAGGTGGCACGGGGTTCGGGCGTGGGAGCGTCGTAGACGATCGGCTTTTGCGGCATATCGCAATCCAGATTTCATGACGATGTTATCCCCTCAGATACTGCAGTCTTGCACTTAATTTCAGCAGGGGAAAGCCCTCTTGCGCATGCCGGATTTCACACCGGCGATGCAGGCTGCCTGCTCTTGGCCACTTCCTCCTCGACCGCCTCTTCGGCGATATCGACGCCACCCTCGCGCGCTTGCTCGGCGGCGTTCTTGAGCAGCAGGTTGCGCGCCGCATCAACTGCGCTCACGTCATCGAGCAGTTGCATCTTGAAGCGCTGCGCATCGCGGTCGCGTACGCCCTCGATGGTCTGGGTCACCTCGTCCTCGGTGGCGCCCAGCTCCCGGATGGCCTGGGCGCCGAACATCAGCGCGGATTCGAACATCTCGCGCAGCTGGTATTCCACCCCGGCCTTGATCAGCTCGATGGCATGCACCCGGTCAAAGGCGCGGGCCATCACCTTGACCAGCGGGTACTCGTCACGGAACAGCTCGGCGATTCTGGTTGCCGCGGCTTTGTCGTTGACGCAGACCAGCACCAGGTCGACATTGCCCGCACCCGCCGCATGCAGGATGTCCAGCCGCGTGCCGTCGCCATAATAGACCTTGAAGCCGAACTGGGCCGCCGCCCGGATCATGTCCGTGTCGTTGTCGATAATGGAAAGCCGGTGCCCCTGCCCAAGCAGAGTCTGCGTCGCAATCTGGCCAAATCGCCCAAAGCCAATGACCAGTATCCGCTCGTTGAGGCCGTCCACCGTCTCTATGCCATCCATCGACTGGACGGGCTTTGGCATCGCAAAGCGCAGGCCGATCAACAGGAACGGCGTCAGCACCATCGAAACGATGACCGTGGCCGTGAAAACCGCATTGGTTGGCGCGTCGATAATTCCCGCAGTGGCGGCGGTCGTATAGAGGACAAAAGCAAATTCACCGCCCTGCCCCATCAGCACCGCCCGTTCCAGTGCCTCGGCGTGGCCGGTGCGTAGAGCCCTCGCGATTGCGTAAATCGCGCCGGCCTTCACGACCATATAGGCCACCACACTGATTGCGATCAGTTGCCAACTCCCGGCAACTGTTGCCAGATCGAGCGACATGCCGACGGCCAGAAAGAACAGGCCCAGCAGAATGCCGCGGAACGGTTCGACATCGGCCTCCAGCTGGTGCCGGAATGTCGACGTCGAGAGCAGCACACCTGCCAGAAAGGCGCCCATGGCCATCGATAGCCCAACCGCGTGGAACATCAGTGCGGCACCCAGCACCACCAGGAGGGCCGCAGCGGTCATCACTTCGCGCAACTTGCTGGCGGCCAAAACAGCAAAGAACGGGTTCATGATGCGCTGCCCCAGAAAGATCAGCAGCAGCACGGCGCCAATGGGCAGGGCTATTCCGATCAGCCGCGTCGTCAGCGCCACCTCGCCGCCTGCTGACGGTGCCAGAAACGCAACGATCGCCAAAAGGGGCACGATCGCGAGATCTTCGAGCAGCAGAATCGAAACAATGCGCTGACCGCTATCTGTGCTCAGTTCCCCGCGTTCGCCCAAAATCTGCATCACAATGGCTGTCGAAGTTAGTACAAAACCCATGCCAAAGATGAACGCCACGGCAGGCGCAAACCCCAGCAGCACGCCAATGCCGGTCAGCAGGGCGCCGCACGCAGCAACCTGCAATACGCCAAGACCAAAGATCTGCTTGCGCAACGCCCACAGCTTGGAGGGTTCCATTTCAAGGCCAATGATGAACAGGAACATTACCACGCCCAATTCGGCCGTCGTCAGCACCGATTCCGGATCATTGATCAATCCAATGCCTGACGGGCCCAGCAGCAGTCCGGCCGCCAGATAGCCCAGCACCGACCCAAGCCCTAACCGCTTGAACAGCGGAACGCCAATGACCGCCGCGCCTAAAAGGGCGACAACTGGAATCAGATCAACGCCATGTGCTGCCGCTTCCGCCGCATGTCCGACTACATCACCTGCCACGAAAAGCTCCCGCTCCGATTCAGCGAGAACTGTCCGCGATAGCGTGATGAATCGTCAAGCGAGATAGCAGCATGAGAGGGCTACCGAGAAGTCTCCACACCGCTCGGCGCAGTTCCTTCGGGGGGCTCAAAACGCTCTTCCTTGCGCTTCTCATTGGCCACTTCCACGGCGTCGGACTGCTCGCGAATGGCCTGAGCCGCGTTTGCGAGCAGTTCCTGCCGCGCGGTCATTCGGGCTGTGCGACGGACAGGCTTGTTTGGGACCAGGGGCTTGCTGGGCAACAAATGGTCCAGCATCGATGTGGCGATAAGCAGGGTTGGCACGGCGACAAGCCCGCCGACCGGCCCCCATGCCCAGAGCCAGAATGTGATCGACAAAAAGATCAGGAACGGATTGAGAGTCATGGTACGGCCGATCAGATGCGGGGTCAGCACCTGGCCTTCGATGAAATTGATCACCAGATAGCAGCCCGCCGGCAACAGAATGCTCTCCAGCCCGGTCTGCGTCCCCAGCCCTACCGACAGCAGTACCAGCAACATCACGCCCTGGCCGACATAGGGGATGTAGTTGAGGACCGCCGCCATTGCGCCCCACAATAAAGGTGTCGGCATGCCGATGGCCCACATCGCCAGAGAGACCGCAGCGCCAACACACAGGTTGATCAGCGAGATCGACAGCAGGAAGCGACTGACCCGGTTTTCGACATCCCGGAACACATGCGCCGTACGCCAGCGCACCCGCCGGCTCACGCACAGAGACAGCACCGAGATGCGAATATGCTCGCGCGTCGCCACATAGAAATAAAGGCTCGCCAGAAAAATCAGCATTTGCGCCAGGATCGCCGGCGCGATCATGGCCACACCCATCACCTGCCCGCTGTCTTCAACCGTAACCGCCATGGCGTTACTATTGGCAAAGATCGAAGCGATCTGTTCCTGGAAGGCACCCAGCGCCTGGATCGAGCCCTGCAGATTGATCAACTGCTGTTGCAGCTTGTCCCAGATCAGCGGCGCCCGCGCGACCCACTCCGACAGCGGTACCGCGAAAAGCGCCATACCCCCGCCGATCAGGCCCAGCAGCATCAGCACCACCACGCCCGCAGAAAGCGCTGGCGGCACGCCAAATCGCTCCACACGGTCGGCGACCGGCCCGAACATCAGGCCCACCACGATTGCCAGGGTGATGGGGGCCAGGAACACCTCGCCCACCTTGAGCGCCACCAGTAGCGCCAGAAACCCCAGCAGTATTGTCGCCATCCTGGCCGCATTGGCAGCAATCCGCTCGAACTGGCTCTCGCTCATATCCTTGGAGTTAGGCGCAGGGGGAGTGCGGGCCATTGCGGTTCCTGTTTTCGAATGGGCCAATGTCGCAAACGATTGCGGCGCCCAAATGTCTCACTGCGTAATCGCCTTTGGGTGTCGACCCTATCAAAGCCTTTCGATAGTGTCGCGCCAAGACAACCACCCACCAGAGTCCGTTATGGCACGCAAGATTATCATCGATACCGATCCCGGTCAGGACGACGCCGTCGCCATTCTGCTGGCGCTGGCGTCTCCCAAAGAACTGGAGGTCCTGGGCATTGTCGCAGTCGCCGGCAACGTCGGGCTAGAACACAATGCCCGCAACGCTCGCAAGGTGGTCGAACTCGCCGGCCGGCCTGACATTGCAGTCTACGCCGGCTGCGCCCGTCCAATGCGCCGCCACCTGGTTACCGCTGAGCATGTGCACGGCGAAACGGGGTTGGATGGCCCGGACCTGCCTGAACCGAGCATCGCTCTGCAGCAAAAGCACGGCGTGGACTACATCATCGACACACTGATGGCCGCG
This sequence comes from Alphaproteobacteria bacterium, assembly GCA_018820005.1. Lineage (GTDB taxonomy): Bacteria > Pseudomonadota > Alphaproteobacteria > Rhizobiales > Devosiaceae > Devosia. Next base: position 6,874 of record JAHJOS010000482.1, read on the forward strand.
GAGCCAGGCACGATTACCCTGTGCACCTTGGGCCCGTTGACGAACATCGGCATGGCCCTGGTCAAGCAGCCCGCCATTGCCGAGCGCATCGCCGAAATCGTCATGATGGGCGGCGCCTATTTCGAGGTCGGCAACATCACCCCGGCGGCCGAGTTCAACATCTATGTCGATCCAGAGGCGGCCGACGTGGTCATGCGCTCTGGCGTTCCGATCACCATCCTGCCGCTCGATGTCACCCATCAGATCCAATCGACGCCCGAACGCCTCGCCGCCATTCGCGGCCTGGGCAATAAGTCCGGCAAGGCCGTCTATGAGATGCTGACGTTCTCAGAGACGTTTGATCTCGAAAAATACAGCTGGTCCGGCGCCCCGCTGCACGACCCTACCGTCATCGCCTGGCTGCTGCAGCCCGAACTCTTCGATGGGCGCCACTGCAATGTGGTCATCGAGACCGCAAGCGAGCTGACCGTCGGCATGACCGTGGTGGACTATTGGCATGTCACCGGCCGCGTCCGCAACGCCACTTATCTGCGCAACGGCAATGCCGAGGGCTTCTTCGAGCTGCTCACCGAGCGCCTCGCCCGCCTGCCCTGATGGGGCGGGCGGCCCGACCACCGGCAAGCACCAGCGACGACGGCCCAACGCCTGCTGGGAGCCCAGGCTTTGACCTTGCCGGCAAATCGGCCGCCGCTCTCCAAGTGCGGCGGCCGCCCGCTCAAGGAGATCTCGAATTGAACCTCGCCCAGGTCTGCAGGGTCATCGACCTGCCCGAAGTCGTTCAAGCATCCGTGCTTGCGGCGGGTCGGTTGCCGGAGGTCGAGAGGGCCGAGCACCTCAAGGGCGGTCTGGAAGACCGCGGCCAGTGGGAGGCGACAATCAAGGACCTGGCAGCGATCCTGGGCGATGACCGCGATGGCATGAAGATGCTTGCCTTCATGTTGCTGCGCGCAGCCGAGACGCATCAGCGCTATGTCGCCCTGGGGATCGACGAAGCGATATTTGCCGAAACCATGAAGTTCTGCACCCGCTTCGTCATCGATCACCACCGTACACACGGCATTTACGCCTTCACCTGGGGCTGGTGGCTACCGCGGCAACTGTCGCTGCAGGAGTTCAGGTTCGGCGCGCTGGAATACGAGCTGGTCGAAACGGCGTCCGGTCGGGCGATCAATATCCATATTCCCGGCGACGCCGTGCTGACCCCTCAAGCACTCGAGCACTCCCATAGGCTGGCCAGAACGAGCCTCGCCCATATCGCGCCGGACTATGCCGACGCAGAAATGGTCTGTGACTCCTGGATGCTCTCGCCAGCGCTCGACAGCCTCCTGCCGGCGCAATCGAGAATTCTCGCGTTCAAGGCAAATTTCGACGTGCTTTCGGTTGACCCCACCAGTCCGCATGCAACGCGGTGGATCTTTGGTCGCTACGACCTGCCGTTGAATGAACTCCCGGAACACACAGCGCTGCAACGCAGCACCAAGGCCCTTATGCTCTCGGGCGGCAGTATTGGCTCTGCCTATGGAAAGTTGCGCAACGACAACTGGGCCCATTGGCCAAGGCTCCAGCAAAGTCCTTGAGGACGCTGCCCAGGCAGAGAATCGCTCAATCATCCGGCGATTGCGCCGCCAGATTGGCAAATCCTATGCGGGGCGATAGTGTCCCGATCCCAATCGCAAGGCGTCACCATGGACCCGATCACTCTGCTCACCTTCACCATTGCCTATGCCATTGCCGTGCTGGTCCCTGGGCCCGGCGTCGCGGCCGTGGTGGCCCGCGCCCTGGGCGGCGGCTTCAAGGGCGCCTTTCCCATGGTACTGGGCATTCTGGCCGGCGATCTCGTCTATTTTGTCTTTGCCGTCTTCGGCCTGGCCGCCATTGCCACCTGGTTCGGCGCGGTCTTTGTCGTCGTCCGCTGGGCCGGCGCGGCCTATCTGCTCTACGTCGCCTATAAATTCTGGACGGCCCGCCCAGGTGCCGAGCAGATGAAGCCCCGCAATGAAGATGCGCTCAAGACTTTTCTCGCAGGCTTCTCATTGACCCTGGGCA
>JAHJOS010000483.1 GCA_018820005.1 Alphaproteobacteria bacterium
CCCTTGGCAGCCGCATCGCGTACGGAGCTGAACGTGACCGTCTCGCCGTTGAGCTCAAGCGTGCCGAGCGTCGGCCGCTCGACACCGGCGAGAATTTTCATGAGCGTCGATTTGCCGGCGCCATTCTCGCCGATCAGGACGTTCACCGCACCGGGCATGACGTCGAAGTCGACGTTCTGCAGCGCGAGCGTGCCCGGGAAGGCCTTGGTGATACCGCGCGCCGTCAGAATGGGTTGCGCGCTCATCATTGGCTCTCGAGCGAGACCGGGGTGACGACAATCTTATCGGACTTCGAGTTCAGGCTCATCGTCCCGAGGAAGCTGACTGTTGCGCCCTCGGCAATTGCGTCGACATTGGGAGCTACGCCAGACATGGCGAGTGCCGTGATGGCAGTGCCCACATCGGCGAACTCGAGCTGGTTGGTGAAGTCCTTGAACGAGACAAAGGGTAGCGCATCCCGGAGGGTGTTGCCGCGAACGACTGGCCCGATCTGGATGGTCACCTGATGCCCCGGTGCGGCATCGGTAGCCACGACCAGACTGCCTGCCCGCGACTTCGTGTTCTTGGTCACGACTGTTCCCGTGCCCCTCACGACGAAGGACCAGGGCGATCCCTCGTCGGCGGGGCGATAGCCATAGCCGGTGCCGGCTGCGTCGAGGTCGGCAGCTATTGCATCAAGCACCTCGTCCACCGGGTGGGCGTTCTCGGTGAAGTAGGGCATGGCCCGGGAATCCCAGAGATCCTGGGCATATTCGGTCGCGCTGAAGGCGTTGGCCGCGGCGTCACTGGCATCCTGTTCGATGGATACGATCTTGCAGCCGCCCAGCGACAGCGTGGCGACGGCAATGCCCAATGCAGCCAGCACCTGACGGCGTTTCATGCAACCGACTCCTCGTTGTGGTTCGAGCCCGCAAATGCCTGTGCGACGCCACGCCGCCAGCGCTCCACCGCCAGCTTGCGGTCGCGTTCGGAAGACTGCGGGCGGAAAGACTTGATGTCCCCTCGCTGCGGAATGCCGCCCCAGCCAAGACCAGATGCTGCCAGCGATGCGGCGCCGATCGCACTGACTTCGGCCGCTTCGCCGCGGGCCAGGGTGCAGTTGGAGATGTCCGCCTGAAACTGCATCAGGAAGTCATTGCGCGATGCACCGCCATCGACCGAGAGGGCGCTGACCGGACTGCCGAGATCAGCAGCCATGGCGCTGAGCACATCGGAGACCTGAAACGCGATGGCCTCCAACGCAGAGCGGGCGAGGTGCGCCCTCGTGGTGCCGAGCGACATGCCGGCGATCAGCCCGCGTGCGTCGTCACGCCAGTACGGGGCGCCCAGTCCCACCAGCGCCGGAACAAAGACGCAGCCATTGGTGTCCTCGACGGTCAGGGCCAGGTCGGAGAGTTGCTGGGCACCCTCAAGGCCAAGGATTTCTGCCATGAAAGCAGCGGCCTGGCCCGACACCGAGATGTTGCCTTCGAGCGCGTAGGCGACGCCGCCATCCGTCGTGCTCCAGGCGATCGTGCCCGAGAGGCCATGTTGCGAACTCACCCGCTTGCCGGTGAGTGTCATGAGCGACGAACCTGTGCCGTAGGTGGCCTTTGCCATGCCCGCCTCGCGCACGCCGTGCCCGTAAAGTGCAGCATGGGAGTCGCCCAGCATGGCGCCGATCGGCGTGCCTCCAGGCAGGGCTGTGGTGCCACTGGCAACGGTGCCAAAGCGGCTGTCCGAAGGCAGCACGGTCGGCAAGACGTTCAGCGGCACGTCGAACAACCGGCCAAGCTCCTCACTCCAGGCCAGTGCCTGCGTGTCGAAGAGCTGCGTGCGAGATGCGTTGGAGTGGTCGGTGGCATGCACCTCGCCACCGGTCAGCTTCCAGAGCAGCCAGCTGTCCACTGTTCCGGCGCGGATCTCGCCGCGCTCGGCCCTGGCGCGCGCGCCGGGAATTTCGTCGAGCAGCCATGCCAGCTTGGCCGCCGGAAACAGCGGATCGAGGGTCAGTCCCGTCCGTTCAACGACCA
>JAHJOS010000484.1 GCA_018820005.1 Alphaproteobacteria bacterium
CCATGATTTCGGGCGAGTCGCTGCCGGTATCACGTGCTGTTGGTGCCACGGTGATCGGCGGCACGCTCAATACCACGGGCAGCTTCCGCTTCCGCGCCACCAAGGTGGGGGGCGATACCATGCTGGCCCAGAGCATCCGCATGGTGGAGGAGGATCAGGGCGGCAAGCTGCCGATCCAGGGGGTCGTCGACCAGATTACGGCCTGGTTCGTCCCCGCCGTAATCGCCATGGCGACCATCACATTCATCGTCTGGGCCATCTTTGGGCCCACCCCTGGCTATGTGCTTGGGCTGGTTAATGCGGTTGCCGTGCTGATCATCGCCTGTCCCTGCGCCATGGGTCTTGCGACCCCCACCTCGATCATGGTGGGCACGGGCCGCGCGGCCGAACTGGGCGTGCTGTTTCGCAAGAGCTCTGCGCTGCAGCAGTTGCGCGAGGTCACTGTGGTGGCGCTCGACAAGACGGGCACCCTCACCATGGGCAAGCCGGCCATGACCGATCTGATCCTTGATGACGATTTCGAGCATGACGAGGTTCTGGCGCTGGTGGCTGCGGTCGAAGCGCAATCGGAGCATCCCATCGCCAGCGCCATTGTGGCGGCTGCCAAGGAGGCCAAGCTGCCTCTGGGCCAGGTCACCGACTTTGTTGCCGATGCCGGCAATGGCGTCACCGCGCGGGTTGATGGGCGCCTTGTATCGATCGGCTCGCGGCGTCACCTGGGGCATCTGGATTTTTCCGATTTTGCCGCGGTGATCGAGGGCTTGGCCGATGCCGGGAAGACGCCGGTGTTCGTGGCCATCGATGACAGGCTCGCGGCGGCGATCGTCGTGGCTGACACTATCAAGCCCTCGAGCGCAGCCGTCATTGCTGCCCTCCAGACGCTTGGCCTCAAAACCGTGATGATCTCGGGCGACAACAAGCGCACGGCCGATGCCATTGCCCGGCAGTTGGGCATCGACGAGGTTCGCGCGGAAGTCCTGCCAGCAGACAAGGTTGCCACGCTCAAGGCGCTGCGCCAGTTCGGCAAGGTCGCCTTTGTCGGCGATGGCATCAACGATGCCCCGGCCCTGGCCGAAGCAGACGTCGGTATCGCCGTGGGCACCGGCACCGATGCGGCCATTGAAAGCGCCGATGTGGTGCTGCTGGGTGGCGATCTCAAAGGCGTGCTGGATGCGCTGACCCTAAGCCGGGCGACCATGCGCAATATCTGGGAAAACCTGGCCTGGGCCTTTGGCTACAATGTTGCGCTCATCCCGATTGCTGCGGGCGTGCTCTATCCTGCCTTTGGCATCCTGCTCTCGCCCATGATCGGCGCCGGGGCCATGGCGCTGTCGTCGATCTTTGTGGTCAGCAATGCGCAGCGGTTGCGCATGGTGAAAGGAAGCTCCCTCAATGAACATCGGTGAGGCAGCCAACGCTTCCGGCGTTTCGGCAAAAATGATCCGCTACTATGAATCCATCGGCCTTATCCGGCCTGCCCTGCGCACGGGCAGCAATTACCGGGTCTATGGCGGCGATGAAGTCCATCTGCTGCGCTTCGTCAAACGGGCCCGTACCCTCGGATTTTCGGTTGATGAGACCGCGGCGCTGCTGGGCCTGTGGCAGGACAAGTCGCGGGCCAGTGCCGAGGTGAACAAGATCGCGGTCAATCACATCGCGGCGCTGGAAGCCAAGATCAAAGACCTGCAAGGCATGGTCAAAACCCTCAAGCATCTCGCCCATTGCTGTCACGACAATGAGCGCCCTGACTGCCCCATTCTGGATGACCTGGCCGGAGAGGCCCCCACTTTGAAAGGACACTGACATGGCCGACACCAATGAATTCGCCGTCAACGACATGACCTGCAATCACTGCGTGGGCACCGTGCGCAAGGCACTCGAAGAGGCCCTGCCCGGTGCCGACATTGCCGTGGATCTGGCCAGCCACAAGGTCCGCTTCAACGGCGACCGCGCCAAGGGCGAAGCGGCGATCCGCGAGGCGGGATATACGCCCGAGGCTGCTTAACGTCGCTAAATTCTAGCGATAGAAACAACAAAGGGCGCCCAGTGGGCGCCCTTTGCGTTTCCGGTTCTGAAAGCGAGATCAGAACGGGCTGGAGGGATCGAGGAACTCGGCTGCGTTGTCCTTGGTGATCAGCGTGGAATCGAGCACATAGCGACCCGAAACCTGGATACCGCCCACCAGATGGGACGTGGTCAGTTCGATTGCCGTGGCGATCATGGCCGGGCTGTAGCTGACGTCGACCGGGGTGAGCGCGCTGCCATCGGCAACGGCCTGCAGGATCTGCTGCATGCCGGCGCCGCCGACGATGAACATGTCCTTGTCACGGCCGGCCTGCTTGATGGCCTCGATGGCCCCCAGGGCGATGTCGTCGTCCTGTGCCCACACGCCCTTGATGTCGGGGAAGCGGGTCAGGAAGTCCTGCATCACCTTGAAGCCGTCATCGCGGTTCCAGTTGGCGAATTCATCATCCAGTACCTTGATATTGGTGCCTTCGATGCCGGCCATGAAGGCGTCGAAGCGCTGGGCGTCGATCGGGATTGGCAGGCCGCGCAGGATGACGATATTGCCGCCATCGGGCATGACCGACTTGAAGTATTCAGCCGAGTTGGCGCCCAGGCCCGGGTTGTCGCCGGCCACATAGAGATCCTCCACGCCGCTGATGGAGAGTTCACGGTCCACCACGGTGACGAACTTGCCGGCGTCCTTGACCTGCTTGATGGCAGAGGTCATGGCGTCGGGGTCACCCGGCAGGATGACCAGGGCGTCGATGTTGCGGGTCGAGACCATGTCCTCGATGTCGGCGATCTGCTTGGGCGCGTCTGGCGCCGAGGTAAAGACGAAGTCGACATTGGGATAGGTGGTCTTGAGGCGGTCGATGGCCTGCTGGGCGAAATAGTTCACCCCGCCTGTCCAGCCATGGTCAGCCGCCGGCACAGACACGCCGATGGTCACCTTGTCCTGGGCGATGGCGACGCCGCCGAGGCCGGTGGCGGTGACAGCCACTGCCAAAAGGGATTTCACCAGTTTCATTTCAGTCCTCCCGTGAGTGCCCGTTGCGGGCGATGTAAGCCTTGTCGGCTATCTGCGCCGGCCGCGCTGCAACAGCACGGCCAGAATGATGATGACGCCCTGGAAGGCCCCGTTGAGATAGGGGCTGATCAGGCTCTGCAAATTGAGGATGTTGCCGATAAGGCCCAAGATCACGACGCCCACCACCGTGCCCCAGACGCGGCCATAGCCGCCCTTGAGTGTGGTGCCGCCGATGATGACGCCGGCGATGGCTTCGAGTTCCCACAAGACGCCGGTGGTGCTGGAGGCCGAGCCGAGGCGCGGCACATAGAGCAGCACGGCGACGCCGACCAGCACACCCTGCAGGATGTAGGTCATGAGGCGAACGTTATCGACATTGATCGAGGAATAGCGGGCCACTTGTTCGTTCGAACCAATGGCGGCGCAATAGCGGCCGAAGGCGGTGCGGCGCATGACGATCTCGCCGCCAATGGCCACCAGGGCGAAGACGATGATGGGATAGGGCACGCCCAGCAGACCGTCGTAATAGACGGGCCTATAAACGTCGGCGACCTGGAAATTGAGAGAGAGCGTGCCGCCGTTGGCCAAAAAGGTCACCAGCGAGCGGAAGATGCCCATGGTGCCCAGGGTGACGATGAACGCCTCGATGCGGCCACGGGTGATCATCAGGCCGTTGCCGATGCCGGCGACGCCGCCCACCAGAATGCCCACGGCCATGCCGGCCAGCACCACGCCCCAGCCGATGCCCATCGAGGGGATCAGCCAGTTCATCACCATGATCATGGCGCCGGCGATGACCGCAGCCATGGAGCCGACCGAGAGGTCGAGCCCACCCGAGGTGATCACGAAGGTGGCGCCGATGGCGATGATGCCAATGAAGGACGAGCGCGCCAACACATTGGTGAGATTGTTGTAGGTGAGGAAATTCTCGTTGAGCG